>DATFIG010000068.1:0-4960 GCA_035270345.1 Haploplasma sp. | reverse complement strand
ATATTATACAGAGTATGAAAAAAAGAAAAGAAAAATTGGTAAGATATATCAAAGTAGAGGAAGTGTAATCAAATGAAAAAAATATATCAAGATTTAATGACATTACCAGGGGTTTCAGGTAATGAATATTTAGTTAGAAATTATATGAAAGAATTTATTAGTAATTATTCAAACTTTGAAATAAATTATGATAATTTAGGTTCTATTTTTGCAGTTAAGAAATCAAAAAATCCTAATGCTAAAACTTTAATGATCGCAGGTCATATGGATGAAGTTGGATTTATGGTTTCTAATATAACAAGTAATGGTCATATTAAATTACAAGCACTTGGAGGATGGATGCCAGAGGTTTTAATTTCTCAAGTAATGAATGTTTATACTGACAATGGTGAAATAATTAAAGGTATTATTGGATCATTACCTCCACATTTAAAACAAACTAATAAAGCAAAAGTTACTGATTTCCTATTAGATATTGGGACAGAATCAAAAGAAGAGACATTAGAACTTGGTGTTTTACCAGGTAATATGGTTTTATTTGATAATCAGTTTAGTTTTACAGCTAATAAGAAGCGAGTTATTTCAAAAGCAATTGATAACCGCTATGGTTGTGGATTAGCTTTAGAAGTAATAGAAGAATTTAACGATATTGATTTAGATATTAATTTAGTTGTTGGTGCAACAGTACAAGAGGAAGTTGGTCTTCGTGGGGCTGTTACATCAGTTAAAATGTTTAAGCCTGATATGTTTATTGCACTTGATGCATCACCAGTTAATGATTTAGAGAAAGTTGAAAATGCAACATTAGGAGCAGGATTTTTACTAAGATTGTTCGATCCAAGAAATGTTATGCATCAAGGATTAATGAAATACTTTAGATTGATTGCTAAAGAGAATGAAATTCCTTATCAAAACTTTACATCAATGGGTGGTACAGATGCCGCAGCAGCATTAGATCAACTAAATGGTGTATTATCAACTACAATTGGATTACCTGCTAGATATATTCATTCGACAGCAGCGATGATGGATTTAAGAGATCTAGAAGCAGCAAAACAAATGATTTTTAACGTTGTTAGAAAAACTACCAACGATGAAATAGAAAAAATAAAGGGGGGTTACTTTTGATTAAATTTAACAATGGTTACGAAATTCCTAAATTAGGTTTAGGAACTTTCTTGATGCAAGATGATAATGAGACTAAAGCAGTTATTAAAAAAGCTTTAGAAGTAGGATACCGTCATTTTGATACAGCACAAATGTATCGTAACGAAAAAGCAATCGGTGAAGCTCTAAAAGAGTCTGGTTATAAAAGAGAAGATATATATATTACGACTAAACTTGCTCGTCATCACAGTAAGGAAGAAACTAAAGCACTTATTATGCAAAGTTTAAAAGACTTACAAACGGATTATATTGATTTACTATTAATACACTGGCCAAATCATGATGATAAAATTAACTTACAAACATGGCAAGTTTTTGAAGAATTGTATGAACAAGGTTATTTAAAAGCTATTGGTGTTTCTAATTTTACTAGATACCAAATGGAACAGTTATTAAAGGGTGCTAAAATAAAACCAGTTGTTAATCAAATTGAACTACATCCGGCTTTATCACAAGTACCAACTAAATCATATTTAGATAATTTAGATATAAGAACAACAAGCTATGGACCTTTAATGCGTGGTCATATGTTTGATAGTCCATTTATTGAAGTTTTTGAAGAAATTGCTAAAAAGCATGATGCAACAGTAGCACAAGTACTAATTGCTTGGGGACTAGCACGTGGTGTTATGATGATTCCTAAAACAGTTAATGAAGTTAGATTAGTTGAAAACTTTGGTGCATCTAATGTAAAATTAGATGAAAGTGATATTTTAAAAATAAATGGTTTAAATGCTGGTCGTCGTTATTATACAGATCCAAGCAATAATCCATTAGGGAATTTAATTTAATTATTTTCTAAAAATCTTATGGGACCCTCTAGTGGCCTAAAAAGGAGAAAGAAATGAAAAGAAAAAAACAAATGTTTGAATTTGTTCTAACATCAGTTTTTGGTGCTATTATAATGCTTTTAGCATTAATACCAAACTTAGGTTATGTAACAATTTTCCCTGGTGTTAGTATTACACTAGTTCATATTCCGGTACTAATCGGAGTGTTTATTTTAAGTATAAGAAGTAGTCTTATTTTAGGATTATTTTTTGGTGTAAGTTCGTTAATTGCATCATATATGTATGGCGTAAGTCCTTTTGACTTAGCATTTAGAAATCCTCTAATCGCAATTATACCGCGTGTATTATTTGCTTTAGGGGCTTTTTATATAGTTAAAATGTTTAAGAAGTTATTTACAATTAAACATGGAAAGTATATTATGTTTGGTCTTTTATCAGTTATTACTATATTTGTAACAACATTTGGTCTAAACAGTATGTTTAAAAAAATTATTTATAATAGTCATGATAGTTTAGTTGCTGAAAGTATTGTTATTGAAAATGAACTAACAAAACTTTTAGATATAGAAAATCCAACAGACGAACAATTACTAATAATTGAGGATTTAAAAGTTAAACAGTTAAGTTTGACAATTGAAATACCACGCGAGTTAAACAAAGCTAATGCACAATATAATAATTTAAGAATATTTATTTATACAATAATTGGAGTAATATCATTAGCATTAATTATTTTATACTATTTCACTATCATTATTAAAAACAGTAAAAATGCATATATACCAACCGCTTTAATATTATCTACTATTCTTCATACTATCTTAGTATTGGGAACCGTAAGTATTGCTAATCCAAGGACTTTTAATGAAACCTTTGGTAATAACAATAATGTTATAACTACAATTTTCATATTTATGCTAATCAATGGATTTATTGAAGCGATTTTTGCTGCATTAATTGGTACACCAATAGCAATTGCAATGGAAAAACGTCTAGCGGAGGAAGAGTAAATGAAATTATTGTTTGATATCGGAAATACAACTATTGGAATAGCATTACTTAATGAAGAAGACAAAGTAGTTCAATCTCATCGTTTAAATACAAATTTAACAAAGACAGCAGATGAATATTATTTAGATATAAAGCAACTTGTTTCTTTAGATAAAATTAATAGTATAGCTATTGCATCTGTTGTACCTGTTGTAACTAAAGTTATTAAGACATTAGCAACTAAGTTTTTCAATATTGAACCTTTTATTGTTCAAGCAAGTGCTAAAACAGGGTTACAAGTAATAACTGATAATCCAAAAGAAGTTGGTGCAGATATAATTTGTACTGCAGCAGCCGTAATTGATCCTAAAGAATCGACTTTGATTTTAGATTTAGGAACAGCAACTAAATATATTTATATTAGAAAAAATGCACTTATTGGAGTAATTTTAACACCAGGAGTGAAAATATCAATTGAAGCCTTAGTTGGTAATACAGCGTTATTACCAAATATTGATATTAAAGTACCAAATAAAGTCTTAGGTACTAATACAGTAGAATGTATGCAATCAGGTGCTACTTATGGAGTAGCAGCGCAAGTTGATGGTTTAATTGATAAAATTAAAGCAGAAGTAAAAGAAGATTTTAAAATTGTTGTTACTGGTGGTTTATCAAAAGTTATTATTCCATTACTACAACATGAAACAATCGTTGAACCAAATTTAATCTATTATGGTTTAAACGAAATACAAAAAAGAAATATATAGGAGAAAACAACATGTTAAAACAAAGAAGAGAAAATTATCTTAATTTAATTGAGAACCAAAGTATTTCATTATTTTATTCAGGAGATTTAAAACATAAATCAGCAGATCAATCATTTCCGTTTAGTGTTAATAGAAACTTTTTCTATTTAACTAATATTGAACAAGTTGATGTAGTATTACTAATGGTTAAAGGTGTTAATACATCTGAGACTTACCTTTTCATTGAAGAAGTTGATCCAATAAAAGCATTATGGGATGGAGCAACACTTTCATTTGAAGAAGCAAGTAAATTAAGTGAAATACCGGTTTCAAATATCAAAAATATTGATACATTAAATACATTTATTAATCAAATTTTAGGTGTTAGTCGTACTGCAACTTTTGGTCGTTTAGATAAATTCTATTTTGACTTAGAAAAACTAGCTCCAAGTACTTTCTTAACTAAAACGGAAACACTAGCAAATACATATAAAACGCAATACCCACATATGAATGTTTTAAACTCTAATCATGTATTAGCTAAGCTTAGAATGGTTAAAGATGAATTTGAAGTTAAAGACACGTTAGTTGCTTCAAAGATTACTAAAGAAGCTTTAGAACATGTTTTAAAGACATTAAAACCAAATATGCATGAGTATGAAATCGAAGCAGAATATAACTATATTTTAAATAAAAATAATGTTACGACTTCATTTGATACAATTGCTGCATCTGGAGTTAATGGAACTGTGTTACACTATGTCGATAATAATTCATTAATTAAGGATAATGATTTAATACTATTTGACTTAGGTGTTAAGTACAATAACTATTGTAGTGATGTTTCAAGAACATACCCAGCAAATGGTAAATTTACTGATCGTCAAAAATTAATTTATGAAATAGTATTAAAAGCTAATAAAGAAACTATTAAATGGTTAAAACCAGGTAAAACGATTAAAGAATTTAATGATTTCGGTAAACAAATCTTAATTGATGGCTTAAAAGAAATAGGACTTATTAAAGAAGATAGTGAAATTACAAAATACTACTATCACAGTTTAGGTCATTATTTAGGATTAGACGTACATGATGTTGGTTTATATGATCAAGTTATTCCAGAAGGGGCAATTATTACTGTTGAACCAGGTTTATATATTGCAGAAGAAGCAATCGGTATTAGAATCGAAGATGATATTTTAGTAACTAAAGATGGTAATATTAACTTAACAAAAGATATTATTAAAGAAGTTAAAGATATTGAAT
>DATFIG010000067.1:0-9611 GCA_035270345.1 Haploplasma sp. | reverse complement strand
GGTATAAACAAATGTTAGATTTTATTAGAAAGTTTTTTGGAGATTTGCTAGAACATTAGCAGCACTTACATTAATTGTTTATTTTTCAAGAAGAATATTAGACTTTAGTTTGAGTGGAAATTTTACGAGTAAAAACTTCTTTAGAACATTTTGGTTATTCTATTTATGTAATGTTAATACCGTTGTAATGTCTTTGATGATTTTATTTAAAGCTAAAAAAGGTTATGAATATGTTATGATCACTGGATTTATTGGTGGAGTAATTACATTTTTAATTCCAGACGGAATATTTACAGATCAGTTTTTAACATTCCCAATCTTTGATAGTATGTTCTCACACTTTATTTTAGTAGTAATGCCACCAATATTTATTGTCAAGAAACTTTGGAGACCATCTTTTGAACGAGTTAATCAAGTAATCTTTGGTATGTTATTGGTTGTCTTTAATGTTGAAGTGATTCAAAGAATATTCTTTGGTAAAGACTATGTTGATTACTTATTCTTCCACGGTGATATTCCATTCGTAATTCCAGGTCATCCTGAATTACAATTTCTAGTTATAGCTGTTTCATTCTTACTAGTTTTAGGATTAATATACTTTATTAATTACTTAGCATCTTATAAACCAATCTCTAAAAAAATTAAAAACTTTGCATAAGAAAAGGCCAATTAATTTGGCCTTTTTTCATTTTGATAGATTAAATAATTATCTGCAATATACTTTGCAACTTTTTCCAATTGATGTTCATTGTTTAAAACTAATAGATCAATTCGTTTTATATTTTCTTTTTTAAAAATTCTTTCATCATTTTTTAATCTTAGTTCAACATCTAATTTATGATCTTTCCTTGCTAGCATTCTAGCTTCTCTAATATCTTTTGTTGTTTCTATATAAACAACATAAGCATTTTCCCCTAACTGCTCTATTAAAGTATTAGCACCATTAGGTTCAACAACTACTAACGCATTCTCGTTAATGTCATTCTTATGGATTCCATAATAATTATCGTTGTAACAGGCGTGTTCAATAAAATCATTATTGGAAATTCCTTCTAAAAATACATCTTTTGTTAAAAAGTGATAGTCAACATGATTTATTTCACCAATTCTCATTGGTCTTGTAGTTGAGGTAATCATTTTCTTGTAACCATATTTATCTTCTAGTATTTTAGATACTTCCGTTTTCCCACTTGCACTTGCCCCTATAATTACAATCATGGCTGCCTCCTTTTGATTTTGTTTAATTTATTAAAATAATTATAACATAGTAAATTGATTATTTCCTTTTAAATTACAGTATTATTTTTACTTTATTATAATTGTAATTAATCCCGTTGTAACTTAGAATATCTACTCATTTATGTTATAATGATTAATAGAATATATTAGGTTCGTTTTACTTATACCTATTAATTACAGGAGGATTTATGTTAGTTGCATTGATACTTGCTAGTGGTAAAGGAACTAGACTTGCTCCGTTATCAACGGAAGAAAGACCAAAACAGTATTTAAGTTTAATTACTGAAAACACTTTGGTAGAAGATACAGTAAATCGTGTTAATGGTTTTATTAAACCAGAAAATATTTATGTAGTTACAAATGAAGCACATCAAAACCTTGCTTATAAGAAATTTGATTATTTACCAAAAAACAACATTATTTTAGAGCCAGAAATGAAAGAGACACTTGCTTCTATTACTCACGCAGTTGGGTATATTACAAAAGAAAAAGGTGATGATGTTGAAATTTTAATATTACCATCTGACCATTATATCGATGATAATGATAAATTTAAAGAATCTATTTTACTTGGACATAAAATTGCTTTAAAAAATAATAACTTTATGATGTATGGTGTTAAACCGACAAATCCAAGTCCAGAGTTTGGTTATATCGAAACTAAAGCTGTTAACAATGATTTAATTATTACTAACTTTGTTGAAAAACCAAAACAAGAAATTGCTAATGAACTATTTGCAAGTGGTAACTATTATTGGAATAACTTCATTATGATTTTTAAAAAAGAAATATTATTTGAAAGTATTAAAGAATTACTACCCGAACAGTATGAATTGCTAGATTCTTATACTAAAGGATTAATCGACACTAATGAATATTTTGATAAGACATTAGTTGGATCTTTTTCAAGACTTGTTTTAGAAAAACAACAAAACATGAACTTAGTACCAGCTGATTATATTTGGTATGATGTTGGTGGTTTTGATTCATTATTTGAAATACTTGAAAAACTGGAATTGTATGAAAAATTAAATGATATTAAAAAACAAATGAATTAAGCATTTGCTTAGTTCTTTTTTTTTGCAAAGAAAAAAGGACAATTAAGTCCTTAGTCTCTAATTTCATCTTCACGATTTTCCATTGCTGTAAAACGAGAGAATGCTGGATCAAATTTAAAGTGTAAATCAATCCCTGATTGACCTTGACGGTTTTTAGCAACACTAATATCAACGTCTCCAGTTTTCTTATTAGGATCACGTTCATAGTAATCTTGTCTAAATAAGAATAATACAATATCGGCATCCTGCTCGATACTTCCTGACTCTCTTAAATCGGCTAGTACAGGTCTTTTGTCGTCTCTAGTCTCAACTGCTCTTGAAAGTTGCGAAAGTGCTAATACAGGTATTTTAAGCTCTCTAGCCATTTGTTTCAAACTTCTTGAGATTTTAGCAACCTCTTCTTGACGGCTACTACTTCTTGAATCACCTTTAATTAATTGTAGGTAGTCAATAATAACAAAGTCTAGCTTTCCTTCTTGACTTAACTTACGGCATTTCGCTCTAATATCAGCAACACTTACTGCTGCTGAATCATCAAATACAATGTTCATTTGTTCAAGTGCCATTTGACCGACTGTTAAGTTAGCCCAATCACGACTATCTAAATTACCACTTCTTAGTTTATAACTATCAATATCTGCTTCACTACTCAACATTCTACTTGCTAATTGATCATTACTCATCTCTAATGAGAATATTGCAACATATGCCTTACCTGCTTTATTACGCTTAGCAATATTTAAAGCTAAGTTTAAAGCAAAAGCACTCTTACCCATCGAAGGACGGGCAGCAAGAATAATTAATTCTTCTGGTTGCAACCCAGTTGTTAAACCATCTAAGTTAGCAAAACCAGTTCTTAAACCTGTTATACCCCCTGTTCTATTTTTACTATCTTCAATTTTTTGTCTTAATTCTTTTATAACTTCAGACATATGAGTGAACTCACTCGTCTTTCTTTTTTGACTAATCGCAAAAATAAGTTCTTCTGCTTTTGATATATAATCATTAGCATCCATTTCAGAACTATAACCTTCTTGTAGTATTAAACTACTTGTATTAATTACTTGGCGTTTTAACGATGCATCAACAACTAAATTCATATGTGTGTCTAAATGTGCTGTTGATGGTACAAACTCTGCCAACTCAATTAAGTAAGATAACCCACCAATTTGACTAGCAACTTGATTTAACTCAAGTCTTGCCATAATACTAGTAAAGTCAATATTTAAATTTTCAGTATGTACTTGAACCATTGCTTTAAAAATGTTTTGATGCTTCAAATCAAAGAAGTCTTCAACATCTATTTTATCCATCGCATGAACAATCTTCTTAGGATCTAAAAATATTGAACCTAAAACTGATTGCTCTGCTGAATAGTGGTTCGGTAAATTTTTATTCATATTATACCTGCTTTTCTATTACGTTAATTTCTAAATTAGCCTTCACATCTGGATGTAAACTTACAACCGCTGTATATATACCTACTGAATTGATTCCAGCTGGTAAGTCAATTTTCTTACGATCAATTAATATACCATTTTGTTTTTCAAATTCTTCAGCAACAAGTTTGCTAGTTACACTACCAAATAACTTACCAGCTTCACCAATTTGAATTTCTACAGTCACACTATGACTTTCAATTTCACCTTTTAATTTATTCATTAAATCTAAATGTTGCTCTTGACGTTCTAATTCTGCTTGTTTAGCATCATTTAAAACTTTTAAGTTTTCATCATTAGCGATAAGTGCTTTACCACTAGTTATTAAGAAGTTAGCATAACCTGGTGCCACTTTAATAACATCATCTTTCTTACCTCTACCTTTTACATCTTCTAATAATATAATATTCATCTCTTCACCCTCCGTACCATATTCCATCTCAAGGTATTCTTTTATTTGTTGATATATTTCTTTAACACTTGTATTTTTAAGTTGAGCAGCAGCACTATTTAAGTGACCTCCACCACCAATGTGTTCCATTATTAATTGGACATTAACATCATTATTTGATCTTGCAGATACTGATGCAACACCATCAATTAATCCAATTGTAAATGCTCCATCTACACCTTCAATTGATAAAGCTTCATTTGATATTTGCGCAAGTATAACTCGATCTTCAAGTTCTTCATTTGCAGTAATAAAAACAAATCTATTTAAGTATACTTCTGCAGTACTCATTAATCTATTTATAACTAATGTTCTATTTAAATCTTTTCTTAACCATAATTTAACTAACGCAGGATCTGCTTCTAACTCTCTAAGTTTTTGTGCAACTTCAAAAGTTCTAACTCCAGTTCTAGTAGTAAAGTTCGCTGTATCTAATACTAACCCACCATACATAATCGAAGACTCTAAAGGTGTAACTTTAATTGTTTTATCATCATAGAAAGAAATTAATTCCATCACAAGTTCTATTGTTGATGATGCATATGGTTCAATATATGAGAACATCGCATCAAAGCCTTCATCACTCGCTCTGTGGTGATCTATAATGAGTAGATTTTTTGATACTTCTAGTAATTCTTTCCCCATTACAATCTTTGGAGATTGCGTATCTACAATAATTAATAAAGTGTCTTCATCATTGTTATTAATCGCTTCTTCTTCTGTTAAAACATTATCAAAGATTGAATGATCTTGATTTTTCTTTTCACTATAAGCTAATACTTTACTAACAGTTAAATCTAATTTCTCTTCATCATAAACTTTATATACATGTTTGTTATCAACACTAGCCATTAAGTATACAGCAAGCATTGAACCGAATGAATCTAAGTCTGATTGATTATGTCCCATAACATAAACTTGTGAGGCTTTTTTAATATAGTCTCTAATTGTTTGAGCATTAACTCTAGCACTAACTTTTGAACTCTTAGCACTTGCATCTGATTTAGCTCCAAAATACTCAATCTTCTTACCTTCAATATTTACTACTACTTGGTCTCCCCCACGTTTTTCTGCTAAGTCAATTGCATTTTGTGATAAAACACCTAACTCCTCAAATGGAACATCCCAAGATGCTATACCAACAGAAAGTGAAACTCTTACTTCACTTTCAATTGAAATATTTCTAATTGCATCTAAAATTTCAAACTTGTTTAGAATCATTTGATCTAAATCTTTTTTGTATGTCATAAATATCAATTTATCATCACTATATGGTTTTAAGTAAGCATCATATTTAGTTAACCAATCGTCAACGGCCGCTAGATATCTACCTTTTAAACTTGATTGCTCACTAACATCTAAACTACTTAATGATTCAGCCAAGTTATCAAAATAAATAATCCCCATTGTTGGTAAATGACTTTGATATCTTAATTTAATTTGTTCACGTTCTGTTGCATTGAATAAATATAAGAATTTACTTTCAACACGATTAATAACATCGTAAACTTCACCATTAATTTCAATAACAGTTCGTTGTTTTTTAGAAACAACAAATTGCTCTAATTGTTCTGATAAATCAAATAATTCTTCATCGGAAACTTTCTTAGTTTGAAAAATCTCTTCCGAATATGGGTTAGCCCATTTAACTTCTAACTGATTGTCATAAATTAAAACACCAATCGGTAGTTCGTTAAATACTTCATCTCCTGCTTTGTTAACAAAGAAAGATAAATCAGTCCACATTTTTAAACGTTCTTTTAATACTTTGTTTCTACGCTTCTGATTGCTTGTCAATAATAAGAACAAACTAACCATTACAACTAGACCTAAAGCTAAAACAACAACTAAATAAATGATTGCTGTTTTATTACTCATAAATGCAATCCTTAATGGTTCAATTGTTAAAACAACAGATATAGCAAAAGCTAAAACAGCAATTATAATTGGGATAAACTTTTTCACAATATCGCCTCTTTCAAATAATCATTTTTTGATTATTGCTTGTTATTATTTTATCATATTTAGGTAATTTTTGATATCTAAAGAATAATGTTAAACTTACTAATTGTGACTTAAAAAAAGAAAAAGTCTGGATTTCTCCAGACTTCATTAATTTTTATTCGTTAACAAATGGTAATAAAGCCATATGTCTTGCTCTTTTGATCGCTACTGCTAGCGGTCTTTGCCATTTTGCACTTGTTCCAGTAACTCTTCTTGGTAAAATTTTACCTCTTTCATTGATAAATCTTTTTAATAATTCAGTATCTTTGAAATCAATGTGAGTTGCTTTACTTTGTGTAAAATAACAAACTTTACGGCGTCTTCTAAATCCACCGCCACCACGTCTTTGGTTTTGCATTATGTATTCCTCCTATTTAAAATGGTAAATCATCTTCAGCTACAATTTTATCTGCAGCTGCATAGTAATCGTCTCTAACTTCTTCAGTTCTTTGTTGTGGTGCTTGTTGGACGAATTGGTCCTTCGGTTCATAACCTTGAGACTGTGAGCTACGAGATTCTAAGAAAGTAATCGAGTTAGCTACTACTTCAGTAATATAACGCGTTCCTTGTTCAGATTCATATGTTCTTGTTTGAATTCTTCCTTCTACTCCAATTTGTGAACCTTGCTTCATATAACGAGCTAAGTTCTCAGCTTGTTGGCGCCAAACTATACAACTAATAAAGTCAGCTTGTCTTTCACCTGATTGATCAGTAAATGATCTATTTACTGCAATAGTGAAATTTACAAAGGGAATGTTTGATCCTGTTACTTTTAATTCTGGATCTCTTGTGAGTCTTCCAACTAAAACAACATTATTAATCATTTTTATTCTCCTTCTTTAACAACAATATTACGAATTACTTGTTCGCTAATACGTACAACACGATTGAACTCGTCAATAGCACTATTTGTAGCATTAACTAAAAGCCATACATAGTAACCTTTATTATGGTGATCGATTTCATACGCTAAGTCTTTTAACCCAATTTCTTTAAGTTCAACGATGTCACTATCATGTGATGTAAAAATGTTGTTGAAACGATCAACAATTTCTTTTACGCCATCACTTTCAACGTTTGGGCGAATGATATACATTACTTCGTATTTTCTCTTCATTTTTCTTCCTCCTTTTGGTCTAAATGGTCTTCAATAAGACAAGGACATATTTATATGCCTAAATTATTATATCACAACTGCTATTATAAAACAAATTTTAGCACTATTTTGTTATAAAAATAGTTTGATACTCTTCAATAATTTCATTTACAATTTCAATTACTTTATTTGTAGCTTCAATTATATTATTTAACCTATTATTTTCTTTAAATCTGTAATTAATTGTTCTTTCAACACTTCTAAATATAACTGTTATATAACACTCTAATTCATTAGTGTTTGCTTCTAATGTCGGTCCAGCATTACCAGTAATTGATACACTAATATTAGCATTAATAACTTTTAATAACCCTCTTGCCATTTCAAGACTAACATTACTACTTACTAGTGAGTACTTGTTAATAGTCTCTTTTTTTACATTTAAGATACCCATTTTTACGTCTTGACTATAACTAACAACCGATCCTAAAAAAGCCTTAGATGCTTCAGGAATCTTAGTTAACTCGCTACTGATATAACCACCCGTCATACTTTCAGCAAAAGCAATAGTTAATTGTTTACTTAATAATTTATCTAGTAGTTCTTTCATTAGCTTAGCTTAACTGTTAGAGTTTTAAGAACAACACTATTATTTTCGATTCTTAATATTTCAAAAGTATAACTAGTGCCGTATGTTCCGTCTTTAATTGCATTTTTAATATCAGCGAAACTATCTATTCTCTTACCTTCTACTTTATATAAAACATCATCAATCATAAACTTACTACTACCTTCTTTTGTATAGTCTCGTCCACTAACGACAAATCTTGATTCATTTTTTAAAAAGTATTCTTCATAGATTGGATATAGAGTAGCAAAGTTTTCGATTGTAGCAATTTCAATTCCTATTTTAGGTTGTTTAATAATTGATATATATTGACTTGTCTTTAGCGATTCAAAACGTTTAGCAATTACATTAATACTTAATGAATAACCAACACGTTGCGCAGATATTTCACCATCAGTAGTAATGTACGGTCTTTTTTTCGCTGCATTAATAGCAACCAATCTACCATTTAAATCAAAAACAGGTCCACCACTATTTCCTGGATTAATCGCTCCATCATGTAATAGGTTTAAATCTTGAATTGCCAAAGTTGTATAGTCATAACGGTAAGGTCTATTTTCTAAACTTAAATTACCTAAAGTTACATAGCCTTTTCTTTCCTCTAAAACTGGTGTTCCAACAGATATAAACAACTGACCCTTAACTGGATTTTCACTCATTGTTTCTTTATTAAAAGATGATTCCGCAACTTCATGTTCTTTACTACTAACAAACCTCACAATGCCCATATCATGACTTTTAACGGTTTGATAGTCTTTGGCTACAACATAGTCACCATCCTTGTTAAAATGTAAAGTAATATCAGTTGAACCTGTAACAACATGATGATTAGTCAATACATAATATAAATAACTTCCATCATTCAAATTATCTTTTTTGACAATTACACCTGATCCTAAGCCTGTATTAGTTTTAATAGTTACTGTTGAACCATAAACATTTTTTATAGTATTAATAATTTTCTTTTCATAAGTAACCTTGCTATCATATTTTAAAATATTTGTACTTGTATTTTCATCAACAAAATTATTAATATCATACATATATCCTAAACCTTCACCTATTAAATAACCACCTGCTACTAGTACACTATTTTGTTTACCATTACTAATACCAACAAGTTCACCATTCAAGTTAAAAATCGGTGAACCATCTTGTCCATAGTTTAAATCAAGATCATGCATTGCATATTTTTTATCTACAAAATCTTCTTTACTTAAACTACCTACTGACAAGCTATTATTATTACTATTATAAATACTTCCTATTCCTACTAAGAATTGTGCCTTAACTAGTTCAATTTCTATATTTTCATTTAATGCTTTACTACTGTAAACACTTAAATTGTCTGTTGAATTGAATTTAACAATCGAAACAAACTCATCAATTTTATCTATATTTATCGATTCATACTCTTTATCATTAATAATAACTTTAGCATTATCATCCATAACATTTGTAGTTAATACACTATATGTACTACCTAATTTGTCAATGATTAACCCACTAAAATAAATGTTATTACTTATTAGTTTAACTATTTTTTCATTATTATCATCATAAACTTTTTTTATAGCTTTTTCAATTTCTGAAGATTCATAACTATTAGTTAATTCCTGATTGATACTTAGCTCAATATTAAATGAACCATTATTTAATTTATCTAAGTCTATTTTATTTATTACTGATACTATTT
>DATFIG010000066.1:0-12794 GCA_035270345.1 Haploplasma sp. | reverse complement strand
CTATTTATAGCATAATTAAAATACCTAAACTTAAGATATCTTGAGTTTAGGTTTTTGTTTTGTAGAATTGACCATTTAATTAGATAAAAAGACTTAAATATTATATAATAATAGGTAGTGAAAAATAAGGAGTGAAATTATGTCAAAATTGATTATAGATAACCTTCAAGTTGAAATTGAAGGTAAACAAATATTAAAAGGAGTTAATTTAGTAGTTAACTCAGGAGAAGTTCATGCGATTATGGGTCCTAACGGAACTGGTAAATCGACATTAGCAAGTTCATTAATGGGTCATCCTAAATATGAAGTAACTGCGGGTACAGCTGTTTTAGACGGTGAAGACTTATTAGACATGGAAGTAGACGAAAGAGCTCGTGCAGGCTTATTTTTAGCAATGCAATACCCTTCTGAAGTTCCTGGAGTAACAAACAGTGATTTCATGAGAACGGCTTTAAAAGCTGTTACAGGAGCTGAAGTACCATTAATTGACTTCATCTTTAAGTATGATGGTTATGCAACTGATTTAAAAATGCGTAGTGACTTACCACACCGTTATTTAAATGAAGGTTTTAGTGGTGGTGAAAGAAAACGTAATGAAATATTACAGTTAAAAACATTACAACCAAAAATTGCTATCTTAGATGAAATTGACTCAGGATTAGATATCGATGCATTAAAAATTGTTGGTGAAAATGTTAATGATTTAGTAGGAGATAACTTCGGTTGTGTTTTAATTACACACTACCAAAGAATTTTAGACTATATTAAACCAACTCACGTTCATATTATGATCGATGGAAAAATTGTTTTAACAGGTGGATCAGAATTAATTAGTAAGATTGATGCTAATGGTTATGAATGGGTTAAAGAAGAATTAGGTATTGATTTCGAAGAAGGTACAAAATAATGGCAAGTATTGTTATTAAAAACCATGAAATAGTTGAAAATACTTTAACTTCTAATGTTACGTTTGAAAATAACAAATTATACATTCCTAAAAACTCTGTTTATGAAACACCTTTAAAAATTACTCTTTTAGAAGACAACCACCAAGAGTTAGAAATTATTGTTGGTAAAAACAGTGATATTAAAATAATGTTAGAAGTAAGTGATTCTACAAAAGATGTTAGTGATTATAAAGTTAAATTAATAACTGAAGATAATGTTAATTTAAAATATTTATTAATTGCAGCATTAGAAAGCAAAAGTGCAGTTATTGCACATGAATTTATTATTGCAAAAGATAATAACGTTGAATTATTAGCAGGTTTAGTAAGTGATGTTTTAACAGCTAAAATGGATGTTAAAATTGCTGGTGAAGGAGCAAGTGTTAAAATTAGAGCTATTGCTGTATCTAGTGATGAAAATGATCAAAAAGTTGATGTTTACATGAACCATTTAGCAAAAAATACATTTGGCGAAATGACAAATATTGGAATTGCTAATAAAAAAGGTCGTGTAGTTTTAAACGGTATTGAAAAGATTGAAAAAGGGATGAAAAACTCTAATGTTTACCAAACATTAAAAGGTATTATTACATCGGATGATGCAGTAGTAGAAGTAAACCCAATTTTAATTATTGATGAATATGATATTCAAGCAGGTCACGCTGCGACTGTAGGTAAGATTGAAGAAGAAGCGTTATTTTACTTACAAAGTCGTGGATTAACAAAACAAGATGCTGAAAGATTAGTAATATCAGGATTATTAAATCCATTATTAGAAGAAATCAGTGATGAAGAATTAAAAGAACGCTTTACAGAATTAGTATACTTAAGGATATGATAATATGATTAGCAACATTAAAGACTATTTTCCATTTTTTAAACAAAACAACCAAATAACTTATTTAGATAGTGCCTCAACTTCTTTAAAGTTAGCTAGTGTAATTAACTCACTAACTAACTATTATGAGAATAATGGTACTAATATACACCGTGGGGTTTACAGGTTAGCACATGAGGCTACTGAATCGTTTGAAGAAACAAGGAAGTATGTTGCTGATTTTATTAACTGTGATGTAGAAGAAGTAATCTTTACTAAAGGAACGACGGATTCACTAAATAAATTAGCAAATTCATATAGCAAATTTATTAATGAAGGTGATGAAATTATTACTTCTGAATTAGAACACCACTCATCACTTCTACCGTGGCAAGTAATTAGTGAAGCTAAAAAAGCAAAACTAAATTATGTTCCGCTAACAAGTGAAGGAAGAATTACTGTTGATAACTTTAAAAAAGTTTTAACTAGTAAAACTAAAGTAGTTGCATTAACATTTGTTTCTAATGCATTAGGATTTGAAACACCAATTGCTGAAATTATTAAACTAGCTCATGAAGTTGGGGCAATTGTTATTGTAGATGCAGCACAAGCTTCATCACATCAAAAAATTGATGTTAGAAAACTAGATGCAGATTTCTTAGCGTTTTCTTCACATAAGATGTATGGACCAAATGGTACAGGTGTTTTATATGGTAAGAAGGCTTTACTAGAGGAATTGCCACCTTTTGAATTTGGTGGTGAGATGGCTCATATTGTTAATAAGTTAGATTATATACCAAAAGATTTACCTTATAAATTTGAAGCAGGTACTCCAGTTATCGCTGAGACTATTGCTTTTAAAGAAGCAATTAAATTTATTAATGAAGTTGGTATCGAGAATATTAAAAAACATGAAACAGATTTAAAAAAATATGCACTAGAAAAAATGAAAGAGATCAAAGGGATTACAATTTATAATTTGACTGCTGAAAGTCCTATGATTACTTTTAATGTTGATGGAATTCATCCACATGACGTTGCTAGTGTATTAGATCAAAAGAATGTCTGCGTAAGAGCTGGACATCACTGTGCACAGTTAGTAGCACAGTTCTTAAAAGAACCATCAACACTTAGAGCTTCATTTGCTATTTATAATACATATGAAGATTGTGATTTGTTAGTTGAATCAATTAAAGCAGCAGTTGAATTTTTTGAAGGGTTTGATATGTAATGGATATTAATAATTTATATAGACAAGTAATAATGGATCACTACAAAAGTCCTCAAAATAAAGGCTTAATTAATGATAGTAACTATTTAACAGTTCACATGAATAATCCAAGTTGCGGTGATGATGTTGTTGTTCAACTTAAAATAGAAAACAATATTATTACAGATATAAAACACTTTGGGACTGGTTGTTCAATTTGTTGTTCATCAGCAAGTGTCATGTCTGTAACATTAAAAAATAAAGATAAAGAAAATGCGTTAGCAATTGCTAATGAATTTTACAGTATGATTCAAGGAAAAGGATATGACAAAAATATTCTGACAGGTGATGCCATTGTATATGAGGGGGTATCACAATTTCCTGCACGTGTAAAATGTGCAACACTAAGTTGGAAGGCTATTGAAAAAGGTCTTCTAAATGAGGAGGATTAAAAGTGAAAGAGAATTTTAAAAAAGTAGATGCAATTGTTGGTGAGTATGAGTTCGGGTTTGTAACTGACTCTAAACCAATTTTAGATATAGGAAAAGGCATTAGTGAAGAAATCGTTCGTAAAATTAGTGCTATTAAAAATGAACCTGAATGGATGACTAATTATCGCGTTGAAAGTTATAATAACTTCATGCGATTAAAAAATCCTGATTGGGGTCCAAGTTTAGATTTTATCAATTTTCAAGATTTTAGTTATTACTTAAGACCAAGTGATAAAGCTGAAAATAGTTGGGATGATGTACCAGATAAAATTAAAGAAACTTTTGAAAGATTAGGGATACCTGAAGCAGAAAGAAATTATCTTTCAGGTGTTTCAACACAATTTGACTCAGAGGTTGTTTACAGCAGTACACAAAAAGAGTTAGATGATTTAGGTGTTATTTATGTTGATACAGATACAGCTTTAAGAGAACATCCTGAATTATTTAAAAAATACTTTGGAACAGTTGTTCCAAATGATGATAATAAATATGCGGCTTTAAATAGTGCTGTATGGAGTGGTGGTTCATTTATTTATGTGCCAAAAGGTGTACGTGTACCTAAACCTCTGCAATCATACTTTAGAATTAACTCAGATCAAATGGGTCAATTTGAAAGAACATTAATTATTGTTGATGAAGGTGCTTATGTAAACTATGTAGAAGGTTGTACTGCACCAATTTATAAACGTGATAGCTTACATGCTGCTAACGTAGAAATTATTGTAGAAAAAGGCGCAACTTGCCGTTATACAACAATTCAAAACTGGAGTACAAATGTTATTAACTTAGTAACTAAACGTTCTCATGTTCATGCACATGGACATATGGAATGGATTGATGGAAACATTGGTTCTAATGTTAATATGAAATATCCTTCATGTATTTTAATGGGTGAAGGAGCTAAAGGAACAACAATTAGTGTTGCTTTTGCTGGTAAAGGTCAATGGCAAGATGCAGGAGCTAGAATGATTCACTTAGCACCAAACACAACATCAAACATTATTTCTAAGTCTATTGCTAGAGGTGGTGGAGCTGTTAACTACCGTGGTAAAGTATTATTTAGTAAAAATGCTAAAGGAGCACGTTCTAATATCGAATGTGACACAATTTTATTAGATGGTATTTCAACAAGTGATACAATTCCAATTAATGTTGTAAGAAATAGTGATGTGTTCCTACAACACGAAGCTACTGTTTCAAAAATTTCAGAAGATCAGTTATTCTACTTAATGAGTCGTGGATTAACTGAAGAAGAAGCAACAGAAATGATTGTTATGGGATTCATCGAACCGTTCGCAAAAGAGTTACCAATGGAATATGCAGTTGAGTTAAACCAACTAATTAAACTTGAAATGGAAGGTTCTTTAGGTTAATTAACTTAATAGAGTCTAAAAAAACGAACTATATATATTTGAATAGATATATGCTATAATTATTAAGGACTAAAAAAAGGGAAGTGATAAAATGTTAAGAAGAATCAATATAAGTATTAGAATAGCAATGGTTTTAGTTGTTATATTAAGTTTATTTAACTTCTTTTTAAACCTAAATTGGTTTGCTGTACCAGCCCCGTTCTTTGCAGCCTTCAACCTTGTTTTAGTTGTTACACTTACTTTTCTTCCTGAAATATTTAGGAGGATGCAATTTGAACTAAGTAATGGACTATATTATCTAATAATGTTTTCAGTTTTAGTATCATTTGTCGGTGGAATGGGTTTTAAGTTATATCAAATATTAACTTTCTATGACACAATTATTCATTTTTTTAATGGTGGTGTTATTGCCGTTGTAGGTTTTGCATTGTTAAGATCACAATTTGATAATTGGTATGATAACTTAGGATTAATTGCGATTGGTGCAATTCTTATTGCAATATCAGTTGGTGCTGTTTGGGAAATATACGAGTTTGTTGCTGATATCTTATTAGATGGTAACATGCAAAGATATAAGGATATATTCAAGCCTAATGATCCGCCGTTTAGTGGACAAGAAGCTTTAATGGATACAATGATTGATTTAATTGTTGATACTGTAGGTGGTATTGTTGGTTCAATTATTTTATATCGTAGTGCAATCAAAAAAGGAACACTAAGTAATTTGTTTGTTATTAATCACTTAGAAAAAGAAACTAAATAAATTAAAAAGGATGCTATTAAACGAAATCGTTTAATAACATCCTTATTTTTTTATACTAATTTATTTACTATATCTGCAGCATATGTATAATAATGATTTGGACTATGTGTATCAGAGTTAACGAAGAATGCTTGTTTTTCACTAACGCTATATAGACAATTAATTATAATAACATAATGGTTTTTAACAGGTTTAATAAATGAGATATTTTGTGTTGTTTCAATATTCTCTTGATTGAAATCACTTGTGTTTTTAAACTGTAAAACAATATGATTTCTAAATTTTTCTTTTTTCATGAAGTCATCTTCAAATTGATTCACAGCATGAACTATTTCTTGATTTTCAAAAGTAATGTCTTCAACAATTTCTACAATTAAAACAGCTGCTTTAGAACGTTTATTTTTTGAAGTTACTTGATCAAAACGGTAGTACATTTTAAACTTAGTAAAATCTCTATAAATAACAAAATTATTTTCTTTTAGTTTTTTAAACCAAGCTGGACTACCAATTTTGATGTTTGATTCTTTTGGATCATTGCCATTTTCAATTAATAAATGATACTTAGTTACAAAATTATAATATTCAAACTTAGATTTAAGTGTTAATAAAACAACCACTAAAATAATTAATATAATAACAAAGAGTGCAGTTTTGACACTAGGAGAAATAGCATTAACTAAAAATGTTGCTGTAATTAATAAGATAGCTATTAATACACTGGCTAATATTGAATAAAAAAATATTTTTCTTTTCTTCTCGTAAGTCATATAGACACCTCAATTCTTTTAATAATTATACCACAATTATGATACAATATATATATGATTAATAAAGAGATAAAAGATTTAATTATTGTTAATAGTTTTGAAGATTTTATGAGGGCGAAGAAGTCCTTTTCTTTTTATCAAAATATTGAGTATATTAAAAATAGTCCTAATGGATCAACTATTTATATCAACAATATTAAATATTGTAGCAATTACAGAACTAAATATATAATTGATCAAATATTAAAAGTTCATTTTACATCGATAAATAGTTATTCTCAAAGTATCTCTTATTATTTAAGATATAAATACAATATTCCTGTTTACTTAAGTAATAAATTAATTTTAATACAAAGTGGTTCAATGAAGAATTATGAAACTTTTTGGATAAACTATAATCAAGTAGTTAAAATAAGTAATAAAATAATTTATTTTTTATCTGGAAATAAGATTAGTTATAGTAACAAAGATAGCTATTGGTTTAATCAAATTAAAAAGGTTGAAACAATTGCAAAGTTATTCGAGCGTTTAAGAAGGTAAATACATTATGAATATATTGAATTATTCTGGTTTAATTGCATCAGAAATAGGTAGTAGGACTAAAGGTGTAACTAGATCAATAATCACTTTTAAAAAGATAGAACAAGGTGAGTCTGGTGGTATATCGTTACTGGGGACATTTAGTGCCTTGTTAGGAAGTGTTTTTATAGCAGTATTATCATATTTATTAATTTTAAGCTTAGTAGTACCAATATATAACTGGTATTATTATTTAATTATTATTAGTATTGCTGGATTTATTGGTAATTTAATTGACAGTATATTAGGAATATTAATTCAAGAAAAGTATTTAGATTCTAATACAAATAAAATTTTGGAACAAACGAACAATAGAAAAGAATATCAAAAAATATCGGGTATTCAATATATTAATAATAATGTTGTTAATCTAATAACAACAGTTAGTATTACTGTAATTTTTTATTTTATTATCAATTTAATATAAATAGAATCAAAAGGTTTAATTGTTTAAACTAAATATAGAAAAATAAACTTTAAAGTGATATAATAAACAAAGAGATATACATATACAAGGAGGAATTGTTATGTCAAAATTAACAGTCAAAGATATCGAATTAAAAGGAAAAAAAGTATTAATTAGAGTGGATTTTAATGTGCCAATTCATAACGGTGTTATTACTGATGATAACCGTATTCAAGCAGCACTACCAACAATTAACTATGTTTTAGATAATGGTGGTAAAGCAATTTTATTTTCACACTTAGGAAGAATCAAGAGTGAAGAAGATAAAGTTAAAAACTCTCTTAAAATCGTTTCTGAACGTTTAGCAGAACTTTTAGGTAAAGATGTTACATTTATTCCTGAAACACGTGGAGAAGCTTTAGAAACTGCAATCAACAACTTAGTTGAAGGCGACGTTTTAATGTTTGAAAACACAAGATTTGAAGATTTAGATGGTAAAAAAGAAAGCAAGAATGATGAAGAATTAGGTAAATACTGGGCTTCATTAGGAGATGTTTTTGTAAATGATGCATTTGGTACGGCTCACCGTGCTCATGCTTCAAACGTAGGTGTTTCAAGTAATATTGAAACTGCTGTTGCTGGTTTCTTATTAGAAAAAGAAATTAATTTTATTGGTGGAACTTTAGAAAATCCACAAAGACCTTTTGTTGCTATTTTAGGTGGAGCAAAAGTTTCTGATAAAATTGAAGTAATTAATAACTTATTAAAAGTTGCTGATAAAGTATTAATTGGTGGAGGAATGGCGTTTACATTCTATAAAGCAATGGGATACGAAATTGGTAAGAGTTTATTAGAAGAAGATCGTGTTGAATTAGCTAAAGAATTATTAAAAGAAGCTAATGGTAAAATTGTTTTAGGTAGTGACGTAGTTACTGCTAAAGAATTCAACATTGATGCTAAACCATCAGTTCATAAAGTAACTGATATTCCAGCGGATGAATTAGGAATGGATATTGGACCAGATTCAATTAAAGAATTTGAAGCAATCTTAAAAGATGCTAAAACTGTTGTTTGGAATGGACCAATGGGAGTATTTGAATTCCCTAATTTTGCTAATGGTACAAAAGGTGTAGCAAATTCATTAGTAAACATTAAAGATCAAGCAACAACTATTATTGGTGGTGGTGACTCAGCTGCTGCAGTAATTGAGTTTGGTTTAGCTGATGGATTCTCTCACATTTCAACAGGTGGTGGAGCTTCACTAGAATACTTAGAAGGAAAAGAATTGCCAGGAATTAAAGCAGTTAAGGATAAATAATATGGTTGATATCGGGAAAAAAATTAGAGCGTTACGTTTAGGTAATGATTTAACACAAGAGGAACTTGCTTCTCGTTTAGAGTTAACAAAAGGCTATATTTCTCAATTGGAAAATAATTTAACTTCCCCATCAATAACAACACTGTTTTCCATTTTAGAAGTGTTAGGAACTGATATTCATGAGTTTTTTGCAAATGAACCAGAATTAACTGTCACATTTAAAAAAGAAGATTTTTATGAAAATGAAAACGAAGAATTAAAACATAAAATAAGCTGGATTATTCCTAATGCTTTAAAGTATCAAATGGAACCAATTATAATACAAATAGAACCAGGCGGCCAATCAGTAATTGATAATCCTCATGCAGGAGAAGAATTTGGTTATGTCTTAGAAGGACAAGTTACACTTGTTTTAAATAGAAAAAGATACATTATAAAAAAGGGAGAGACATTCTATTACATTGCTAATAAAGAACATTACTTACTAAATAATGGTGCTAGCAATGCTAAAATTTTATGGGTTTCTACCCCGCCAATGTTTTAAGAATAAGGAGTGTGTTACAAATGAAAAGAGTACCAATAATTGCAGGAAATTGGAAAATGTACAAAAATAGAGATGAAGCTTTAGCGTTTATCTATCAAGTAAACGACAATGTTTCATCTATTGATAATGTTGAGGCAGTAATATGTGCACCAACAATCTATTTAAGAGATCTTGTTAAAAGACAAGGAGAAACATTAAGAATCGGTGCACAAAACATGCACTATTTAGATGAAGGAGCTTATACAGGCGAAATTTCAGCTAATATGCTTAAAAACGTTGGTGTTGAATATGTTATTATTGGACATAGTGAAAGACGTGCATATTACAACGAAACTGATGAGACTGTTAACTTAAAAGTTAAGAAAGCTTTAGAATCAAACTTAACACCATTAATTTGTGTTGGTGAAGAATTAGAAGTAAGAGAAAATGGTACAACTGATGAAGTTGTTAAAGCACAAGTTGTTAAAGCTTATGAAGGTATTAACAATGAAGATGCAATATCAACTGTAGTTGCATATGAACCAGTTTGGGCTATTGGTACAGGTAAAACTGCTACTAAAGAACAAGCAAATGATACTATTAAAGAAATCCGTAATGTTTTAGCTGGTCTTTATAATGAAGAAGTAGCTGAAAAAATTAGAATTCTTTATGGTGGTTCAGTAAATCCAGGAAATGTTGAAGAGTTATTAGCAACTTCAGATATAGATGGGGCATTAGTTGGTGGAGCTTCACTTAAACCAGATTCATTCTTAGAGTTAGTTAAAGCTGCTAACAATAAATAATTACTATTTAAGATCAAGATTAATTTCTTGGTCTTTTTTTTATGCAAAAACATATAAAAAAAGTCCCAGCATTTAAGCTAGGACTTTTGTATGTAATGTGAAATTTACTATTTACTATTAATTAATAAAGATTTAATGCAGTGAACCATGTTTCATATAAAGCAGCATAGTTTGCATCATATTGTTTACTATCATCTTCTAATGAGATATATCCTCTGAATTGAACTTCATTAAGTTCTCTTAGTTGTTCGAATACATTTGCATTTGCATTTGCTTGGTCAGTAAACTGAACACCATTAACTAATCCAAAGTACATTGCACTCTTAGTAAATTGATTTTCAAATAATTCTAATACAGGGTTGTAGTATTTGCTGAATGCAGTTCTTAATTCACTTGGCATTAATAAACCTTCTTCAAGTTTGTTACCTTCAACATAGTATTGAATTTGTCTTGGAGTAATGAAGTCTTCATCACTATAAATGTCTAATTTACCACCTTCAGCGCCTTCAAATTCAAACGTATAGTCTTTATTGTAGTCGCGGTCTTTGTCGTATTTAGCGCTTGTTTTTTCGCTTAAACTTTCAAGTAAGATGAAGTGGTAACCAAAGCTTGATTGAATACCATATTCTTCATTAGAATCTGTTAAAGTTTGTTTGTTAGCTAATAATTTTAATACTTCCTCACCATCATTGATAATTGCAGAGTCAACGTTTTCGTTTAAACTTCCACCCATATCGAAGAATGGTAAACCTTTATTTCCTAAGAAACTGTTGTTTTCATCTACAGATTCAGTTAAGTCAATTTGTTCTTGGATACGTGCAGTTAATTGCATTACACGATCGTAGAATACTTTGTCTAAAGTTGATTGGTTAGTAATGAAGTTAGAAGTGTTTGTAATTTCTGAACCTAAGTTCTCGAATTTTAAATGTAATCCAGCTTTTTTGAATTTAGCCCATTTTAAGTCTTCATCGAATCCTAATGGAATTCTTGCTGATTTATCATATTCATTAGTAATAATATTAGAAAGCTTAGTTGATAATGATTCATTAATACCAGCTTCTTGTTTAATTAAGTCAAATAATTCTAAGATTAATTTGAAATGACGATCTAATTCAGTCTCACCATTTGCATCTTTAGTTTCGTTATCTAAAGTATCTAAATACTCTTCTGGATTATCTGGATTTCCATCACCATCAAAGTCATAGTAAACTAATAAGTGACTTACAGAAACTCCAACAGCATGTTCATATTGTGCTTTAGCGAAGTCTGATAAGAATTGGTAAATATCAAAGTCTGTACCATCTTTAGTAATATGAGATACGTCAAATCCTGAAGTATATAGTTCTCTTAATTGTGGAACTAAGAATCCTTTTTCAATAGCTTCAGCTTTATCAATAGTACCAAACATTAATAATAAGAATGCTTCACGTCCGATGCTTGCAGGGTAACCAGCAGAAGCGAATTGGTCGTTTGAGAAGTTTTTAATTAATGATTTGAATTCATTGTCAAATTCTTTTGGATCTAACTGTTCTTTTGTTAAACCTTTAAAGATACCATTATCTTTACTGTTATATTCTTTTAATAACATTTTGTTTACTAATTCATCTAAAACAGATGTCATACCAATTGATTTTTCTAAGTGTTTAAAGATTTCAGCAGCTGTAATTTCAAAATCAACGTTTAAAGCAAATTTTTCAATGTCTTTATCTGTTAATTTGAAGTTTAATACAACTTTTCCACCTTTATTAGAACCTTTAGCAGCTTCAGTAGCTGTTTGGTTGTATAAAGTTCTAATGATTGCATCATAGATTTCAACTTTACTTTTATCTAATGCTGCAGTAACTTTGTTGTTAGCATAAGTAGAAGATAATTTATTTCTAAATACACGACCTTCAAAGATTTCAATGTCGGCATCCATTTTATCTGTTAATTCTTTCCATTGAGCATCTGTTACTTCATCACCATCATTAGTAATAAAACCTTTTTGAGTTAATAATGTAATTAAGTTTTCACGATATTCTTTTTTAGCAGTTTCTTTTTTGATGTTCTCTGGAACTTCAGCATAGATTGCTTTTAATTCTTCTAAAGTAATCCATTTTTCAGTTTCAGCATTTGTTTTTTCATCTTTTTCTTTTTCATAACTTACATAATCTAATTCAGCGTCATTAGCATCTAATTGGAATACTAAGTAACGGTTGTTACCAACTGAACGTAAGTTTGAATATGGATTTTCTGCTGATAATGAAGAGTAGATGTATGATGCTAAGCTTGAATTGAATTTATTTAATTCATCATAAGTTTTAACGCTATCATATTTCTTAGGATTTCCGTTTTCATCAGTTACACCATCATAAACAATACTATAGTCATATTTGTCACCACTAATCTTAGTAGCAGTACCGTCTAATTTAACATCATTAACTGTGTTATATAATTCGATAAATAAATCAAATACTTCATTATTTGCTAGTTCACTTGTAATAGAACTATTACCAGTTGGATTAAAGTTTTCGTAGAAGAATTTGTAATCTGCTTCAGTAATTCCATTTTGTTCGTATTTGATTTCTGGATTTTGAGTTTCTCTTGATGTTTCTAATCGACGTTCAGCTTCAGCAGCAGTTAAGTAGTTGTCTTTAGTTAAAATATCAATAATTTCATCTGTAGGCAATTCACGATCAATTAATTCTTTATTTCTAATATTTGGAATACGGTAATATTTATCTAAACTACTACGTTTAACATTTAAAGATCTAAATGCAGCATTTGCTTCATTAGTCGATAAGAAGTTGAAGTAGAA
>DATFIG010000065.1:0-10047 GCA_035270345.1 Haploplasma sp. | reverse complement strand
ATTTAATATTGTACTTACTAATGTCTTTAATAAAGTCATTAGTCTGTTTGTCCTTAATTCTAATTTTTACTTTTAATAAATCATGTTTTAAAACTTCGTACGTAGCATTTTTAACAAACTCTTCAGCTTTTGGAAAACTCTTAAATTCAATTTCGTAAGTCTTAATTTGGCGATGTCTAATATCATTCATTACTGCTGTTGCTAAAATAGTACCATCTTTAATTAAAACTACCTTGTCACAAACTTCCTCAATTTCTTCAAAGATATGAGAAGACATAAATATAGTTTTACCACGCTTTTGTTCTTCTTTAATAATATCTAAAAACTCCATACGCATCAAAGGGTCTAACCCTGTTGTTGGTTCATCTAATATTAAGATATCAGAATCATTCATTAAAGCAGCTGCAATAGCTGTTTTTTGTTTCATCCCTTTACTCATTCTTTTTAAATTAGCAGTTGGATCTAACTGTAGCTTGTCAATCATTTCATAAGCATAATCTAATGATTCAGTTTTATTAAGTTGAGCTTGTCTAAGCAAAAATGACTCACCTGTTTTATCATCAGGAAAAGCAATTTCACCTGGAACATAACCAACAAGTTTTTTAACTTCCATTGAGTCTTTCCAAGTATCTAATCCATTAATAGTAACACTACCACTAGTTGGTTTGATAAATCCCATCATAGCGCGAATAGTAGTTGTCTTACCAGCACCATTAGTACCAACAAACCCGATCGTTTCACCTTTTTCAATATTAATAGTCATATTGAAAATACCACGATTATCACCGTAGTCTTTTGTTAAGTTTTTAATCTCTATGTATGACACCTGTCATCCCCTCCTTAACATCTTTCTTACGATCATAAAAGTCTAAGAAATAATCTTCTAATGTAAATTTAATTTCCGAAATAAATTTAACATCTAAGTTTTTTAAAGACTTAAATAATTCATTAATATCATTATCATGAACAGCGGCGATAACTTGATTATCTTCTGCTTGTATACGTACCAATTCAAATTCGGTTTTATTTTTAAAATCATCAAAACTTACTTTATCATTAAATTCAATTTTAAATGATTTATTCTCATTATGTTTAAAAAACTTAGTTTCTACTTCAGAAACAATATGTCCATCTTTAATAATAGCTATTCTGTCACAAGTCGCATCTACTTCACTAAAGATATGACTAGATAAAAGAATTGTTTTTCCCCGTGCTTTTTCCTTTAATATAAACTCTATAAACCTTTCTTGCATCAAAGGATCAAGGCCAGATGTTGGTTCATCAAGTAACAATATTTCTGGGTCGTGCATAAATGCAGTTACAATCGCTAACTTTCTTTTATTGCCTAATGACATACGTTTAATACGTCCTTTAGTGTCAAATTCAAAATAGTTAATAAGTTCATTCATATAAGTTAAGTCTTCTACACCTCTTAACTTAGCCATATAATCTAAGAATTCTAAAATAGATAAGTGTTCATATAATGCAATCTCCCCTGGTAGATAACCAACTTTCTTTAGAATCTCGCTACTATCTTTTCTACTATCTAATCCTAAAATACTTAAATAACCTTGATCAGCCTTAGAAAATCCCATTAGTTGTCTAATAGTTGTTGTTTTACCAGCACCGTTAGGTCCTAAATATCCAAAAACTTCACCTTTTTTTATTTCAAACGATACATTAAAAACACCACGGCCAAAACCATAATCTTTTGTAACGTTATTAACTTTTATAACTGTCATATTATCACATCCTTTACGTTATTTCATTATAATACAATTAAGTTGCATAATGCAACTAATTACACATTCGCACATAAAGTTATACTTTTCCTATTAATAATAAAACCAGTTTAAGTAATTTTAGTACTTAAACTGGTCCTCTATTCGATATAAGTACTTAATTTCAATTTATCAATTATTAATAATTCTTTCGAACTAAGTACTTTTATTAATTTATCATCTTGTAACTCACCTAATTTTCGACTTAGGGTTTCTTGTGTCATACCAAGTTTAGAAGCAAAAATTGCTTTTGTCGTTTTAAATGTAAATATATTATCACTATTTGCTTCTTGTAAAATAACTTGAGCTAAACGCCATTTACTATCTCTTATCGTCATTCCCTCTATTAAAGTTTCTGCCGACTTAAGCCTATTACTTAACGACTCGACAATTTTAATAGCGGTTAGGGGATGTTTAGCCATATGTTCGTATAACGAAGTTCGATCAATTGTACAGATATTAGTATCTAATAATGCTGTTGCAAACTCTAATGTAACTTCATTATTAAAAAGTGATAAGTCACCGGTAAAATCACCAGTTTCTAAAATTCTAATCACTTGTTCTTTACCATCATCAGATAAACGTGATATTTTTACTCGCCCTTCATTTACTATATATAATTTGTCATCAGTAATGCCTGGAGTATAAATTGTTTCACCTTTTTTGAAATGGTAATGTTTTAATAAGTTAGTTACTTCTTGCATTTCATTAATGGTTAATTTATTAAATATTGGAACTTTATGAACACAAAAATTTTCTTTACTCATAAGATCACCATCCTTGCGTTCATTTTATCATTAATCATCTATTTTTGGCAATTATATACTTTTTGTTTTTTATCATCTTTTAAGTGTAACTTCAATATTATATGATTTCTTTCTATTGTCATTGTTAGTAAGTTTATATGCAATATACATTGCTAATACTATAATTAAAAATCCAAAGATATAAATAATCTCTCCAGGCATATCCTTAATAGTTAATTGGGCCACTAATATTGTATCTTCATCAATAATCATATCACTACTTATTAAGTATCCTTATTACTAACTTTGTTTTAAGTACTAAATTCAGTAACGATGTTAAACAATATCATGTTAAAGTCAATAGCAACACTACTTCAATTGTAATAAATATTGTTAAAGGACATGAAGGACAAATTATTAAAATTAGTGATAATATTAATAATCTTAAGTATGGTGAAAATAAAGTAGATATAACAGTTACATCTAGTAATAACTTAAAAACTACTATTTTTACTCTTTATGTAATTAGACCTGAACAATCTAATAATCTAATTTATATTATTATAATTGTGATCTTATCATTAATCACTTTATACTTACTATTTAGACCAAGAAAAAGATCAATCTATTTACCAAATAGAATAACGATTAAATCTCAAAGAAGATAAAACAATTAATATAAAAGACATTATAGTGTGGATATTTTATATCTATCTATAATAGTCTTTTTTTATTTCAATTAAAAATCCCTTTTACACTAACTAAAATAGTTAATTAAGCAAAAGGGATTAAACTAATTTTATTAAAAATTGTTTATAAATACATTATAATCTTTTTAAAAAGAAGTATTCACTAAATCCTTCCTTAATTTCATAAGAAGAAATTAATTCATATCCTAATTTTAAATAGAAATCTTTGGCTTGCCAACTAAAAGTATCTAATCTAATAATTAGCATTCCTTCAAACTTAGCATACTCTTCCATTTTTTTAATTAGGCTACTTCCTATTTTGTGCATACGGTATTCCTCTAAAACAAATAAAGATTCAATATACATAATATGAAAACCTTCAATTTTAGCTGTAATACCTCCTACTAACTTATCTTCTAAAAAGTAACCAAAACTAACTGTTTTGTTTTCGTTAACATTAGTCTTTTTAGTGTCATAAGCCTCTAAATAATCTTCTAGACTCCTTCGGTATGAACCGTCTAACTCTTTGATGACTAGCATCAGATATCATTCTTTCTATAAGCTCTTTCGCTTATAACTTTATTATATTCTTATTTTAAAAATAAACAAGTATTAAGATTACTCTTTTACCATTATGGTGAATTTCTTATTAAAATATAAATAAGAATTTATATCACTTCTTGCAGCACTAAAATCTGTTGTTAGTATTTGTGCACCACTACTAATTGCTTTTTCTACATCCTGATCATTATATTTTAATGTAGAACCAATTCTTGTACGAACCATTTTATTGTTATCAACTAATGCTTTTATACTATCTACATCTAAATCATTGTGGATAACAAATGGGCTGTTATCATGTAATGTGTTTTTATAAGTAGATGTAAAGAATGTCGCAGTTTCAATATCTGTATCTTTATTATGATTGTCTGCATGTTTACCTGCATGTAAGATAAACATCGCTTTACCTTTAAGATCATTAACTAAAGGCCAACCATTTTTATCTATACTAGCTTGAAGAGTTTCTTCTTTCTTTAATAAATCATTTGGTGTTATTAATTTATCATCCATAATTTCATTGATTATACCTTGTAAAATATTAATTTGTTTAGAGCCAATTGATTTAATAAATGGATCTAAAAAATTATAATCATCTTTAATCTCTAATATTACACTAATTGGGAAACTATTTGGTTCATTGTCTAAAAACATTTTTATTTCTTTTAAAGCTAATTTAAAGTCAACAACAACACTCTTGTTGTCAACAATCGGTACATGAGTAACTTCAAATTTACCTTTTCTAAATCTAACATCTAATTCTAAACTATAAATTCCATTTTTAAATTGTTCCGTTAATGTTTTATTACTATACTTCATTGATTTAGCTTCATCAAACGAATCTCCTAAACCAACAAATAAACGTCCTAACGCTGGATTTTTCTTTTTATAACTATTATGTGAAGCTAAAAATCTAACTTCATTAAAAGGCGTGTTTAAAAAATCATTTTCACTAAACTCGTTAGAACCTCTTTCAGTGTATGTTTCATACATTTCATGTAATTTATTCATATGTTTTCTTTGTTTTCTTAAACTACTTGATCTACCCATCGCTAAATATATATACATAATTAAAACAAGTAAAATTATAATTCCTAAAGTACTACCAATAATCTTGAAAGTTTTCTTCATATTGAAATCTCCCTATAATAAATAATTATTATATCCTTCTAGTTTTAGTAAATATTCCTTTAAATCTAATCCTGAACTAAAACCTGTTAACTTTTTGTTTTTACCAATAATGCGGTGACAAGGTACAATAACCAATATATTATTTTTACCGATCGCATTAGCGACTGCTCTTACTTTTTTAATATCCCCTAGCTTTATTGCTACATCACTATAACTAATAGCCTTTCCATACGGAATAGTTAAAAGTATCTGCCAGACACTTTTTTGAAAATTAGTACCTATTAAGTCTAAGGGCAAGTTAAACTCTTTTAACTCGCCCTTAAAATACTTAACTAATGAATCTTTATAAATAGTAGTAATATCATTATTATAAACTAATTCAAAATCTAACAAATCTATTTCGTCTTCTTTTAAAAAATATGCTAAACCTTTATTAGTTACGCCTAAAATAAATTGGTAATTGTCAAGATTTAACTTATCAATGTATAACTTAGTTTTTAACTTCTTCACTTACATGACCGATAACAACTGGAATTTCAATTGTAATATCATTTTCAACAAAGTAGCTATATAAGTTTTTTCTAAATGAACGTTCAACACTTGCTGCTTTAGTTGGTTCTGTTTGCATCGTTATTCTAAATCTTAATAAATTATCCATATCTAAAATAACTGGTAATCCTGGCATTGTTAAAACCAAATCATTATTATTTTTAAAGTTTTCTAAGAAAGCTTGAAACTTATCATTATACAATAAATCTAAATCAAATCTTGGATCTAAATTAAATTCAATAACAGCAACTCCTGGATTTAAACTAAAGTTAATAACAGTTCTAATATCACCATTATTAAATGTTACTAATTCATTTTTCCATGTCAATACTTTAGTTCTTCTAATACCAACTTCCATTACTGTTCCTTTAATACCATTAATTGTAACAACGTCATCAATTTTCAATGTTTTTTCTAAAATTAAGAACATTCCACTAATGACGTCTTTAATTAACTCCTGAGCCCCAAACCCAACTGCAAATGCTAATACACCAGCTCCTGCTAATAAAGGCATTATATCGATTCCTAATTCTTTTAGAATCATGATAACTATCCAAAACATGAACATCGCTTTAACGATGTTATTTAATAACCTCTTAACTGTTAGTTGTTCCTTTGTTTCAATGTTTTTTCTTTTGAAACTTTTTGTTCTTCCTAAAACTAATTTAACTATTTTAAATACTACATATGCAATTATAATCCAATAAATAACCATAATGATAGCTACAATTAAATTAACGATACTTTCAGTTCCAATTAACTTAGAAAAGAGTTCTCTTAATAAATCTCTTAAATACTGTGACATAATATCCACTCCTTATTTTATTTAACTCTATTATAATACAAATTACATATTTTATTAAGTTAAGTGAAATTATAAAAAAACAACCAAAATATATTTGGTTGCTTATTCAAATGATTCTATTGTTATTAGTTCTTTATTAATTCTTGTTTTAGTTAAATCGATTATTCTTTGATTTTCACTACCTCTAAATAATATGTTTAAGTTTTTTAAACTATATTCAAAAGGGCCATCAATTAAGTATTGTGCTTTTGATAATATTTCTTGAATATATTTATTATTCATAGATATTAATTCCTCATAGTAAAACCCACTATATAAAACAACATCTAAGTTCGTCTCTAATGCAGCTTCGACTAATTTTAAAACTTGTTTTGGTTGAATAAAGGGTTCACCACCACTTATTGTAATCCCCGATATAATTGGGTTTTTACGCCACTTACTAATTATGACATCAATATCTTCATAGTAACCACCATCTAGGCTTTGTGTTTCAGCATTATGACACATAAAGCATCTTTTGGGACATCCTTGTGTAAAGATAACATAACGTAACCCAGGTCCATCAACTATTGACTCACCAATTGTACCTGATAGTTTAATTTTATTTGATATGTTTGACACGTTCTTCAACTTCTTTTCGTTTAGCATCATTAAAGCGATCTAATGTTCCTACTAGATAACCAGTAATTCTTCTAATACGATTAAATTTAATACCGTCTTCTTCAGTTCTACCACATTTAGGACATTCTTCATTAATAATACCTACGAAACCGCAAACTGGATCATGATCAACAGCATGATTAATTGAACCATAACCAATTTCTTTTTCTTTCATATATTTAACTACTTGTTCTAATGCTAAAACATTATTACTTGCATCACCATCTAATTCTACATAACTAATATGTCCACCATTAGTTAATGTATGATAAGGTGCTTCAATATCAATTTTTTCAAATGCATTTAAATTATAATAGACCGGAACATGGAATGAGTTTGTATAATATTCATGATTTGTAACACCTTCAATACTACCAAACTTATTACGATCAATTTTAACAAATCTACCTGATAGTCCTTCAGCTGGAGTTGCGATTAAACTAAAGTTTAATTTATATTTATTAGCTAACTCATCGGTTCTATTTCTCATATGAGAAATAATTTCAATTCCTAATTGTTGTGATTCTTCTGATTCACCATGGTGTTTACCAGTTAGTACTTTTAATGTTTCAGCTAATCCAATAAATCCAATAGCTAAAGTTCCATTTAAAATAATATCTGATACTTTATCATTTAATGATAATTTATCACTATCAATCCAAACTCCTTGTCCCATTAAGAATGGGAAGTTATATACATAGAAGTTTTTTTGAATTTCTAATCTTTCTAATAATTGATCAGCAACTAAAGCAATATTTTCATCTAACTTATTATAAAAATCAGCAATATTTTTATTTTCTAAAGCAATTCTAGGTAAGTTAATACTAGTAAAACTTAAGTTTCCTCGACCAGTAACTACTTCTTTTGATTCATCATATACGTTTGCCATAACTCTTGTACGACAACCCATATAGGCGACTTCAGTTTCTGGTTGACCTTCTTTATAATACTTTTTATTAAAACTTGCATCTAAGAATGAAAAGTTTGGAAACAATCTTTTCGCACTAGTCTTTAATGCTAATTTAAATAAATCATAGTTTGGATCAGTTTCATTAAAGTTGATACCTTCTTTAACTTTAAAGATTTGAATTGGGAAAATTGGAGTTTCACTTTCTCCCATCCCTTCCATTGTTGCAAGTAATAATTGTTCAACTACTAATCTACCTTCATGTGAAGTATCAGTTCCATAGTTTATTGAACTAAATGGTACTTGTGCACCAGCTCTTGAATGCATAGTGTTTAAGTTATGAATTAGTGATTCCATCGCTTGATATGTATCTCTAACTGTCTCTTTAACTGTTTTATTAACTACATAGTCAACTATTTGACTAGCTTTATCAGCTGGTAATAGTTTAATTAAATGACTGTTTATTTCATCATTATATAATTTAGGAACAATTCCTTGCGCTTCTAAATCATCAAAAATTGCTTTACTATCTAACTCAATATTATTGAATTCTAAGATACTTGTGAAGTTGTATCTAAATGTACGACGATAAGTCTTAAATACCCCTTTTGCAAGGTCAAAATCAAACTTAGCAATACTTTGTCCACCGTGTTGATCATTTTGGTTAGATTGGATAGCAATACATGCTAAAGCTGCATAAGTTTTAATATCTTGAGGCTCTCTAACTGAACCATGTCCAGTTTGGAATCCGCCTGTAAATAGCTTATCTAAATCAATTTGACAACAAGTCATCGTCATTGTTAAAAAGTCTAAATCGTGAATATGAATGTCTCCATTAGCATGAGCTTGGTTGTGTTTTGGATTTAAAACATAAGTTCTATTGAACTCTTTAGCACCTTCACTACCATACTTAAGCATTGCACCCATTGGTGTATCACTATTAATATTTGCGTTTTCTCTTTTTAGATCTGATTCATCACTTTTTGAAAATGTAATATCATGAAAAGTCTTCATTAAGCGATTCTGTTGATTTCTAACGCGTGTTCTTTCTTCACGATATAAAATATAAGACTTAGCTACATCTGTTAATTGATGTTTAACTAAAGTCTCTTCTACTAAGTCTTGGATTTGTTCCACGGTTGGAACTTGATCATTATATCTGGAATGTGCTAATTGAATTACATCGGTTGTTAGAACAACTGCATTAGAAGTATCAGAACCAGAACTCTCTAAAGATTTTTGAATTGCCGTTCTAATTTTCATTGAATCAAATGGTACTTCACGTCCATCTCTTTTCTTGATACGTCTAATCATAATAACTCCCCCTATGTTTTTCTCTATAACTTCATTATAGTAAATAAAAACACTATTAACAAGGGTAAAATGATATAAAATATCTATTTTACAAAGTTAGTGTTTTTAATATTTTATTATGTATTTTCTAGTTGCTTTTGTTGAATTTTACTGTTATGGTTGACCCTTCATTGATGACTGAATCAATTTTAATTTCACCATGATACTTAATTAATATATGTTTTACAATTGCTAATCCTAATCCTGTCCCTGCTACTAATCGTCCTTTATCAATTCTGTAAAACCTTTCAAAAATTCTTTTTTGATGTTTCGGTAAGATCCCAATACCATGATCTTTAACTAAAAATGTTATTTCATTATTTTCAGTAAATAAATCAATATGAACAACACTATTCTTTGGACTATATTTTATAGCATTTTCAATAAGATTCTTAAATAACTTATTAATATCTAACTCATCAGCATAGAAAGAAATAGGTTTAGACTCTACTACAAACTCGACGTTTCGTTCTTTTTTAAATGGCTCTAGTGATTCTAGTACTTTGTTTAAAACACTCTCTAAATCGATATATTCCATGTTTTCATTACGTGGTGCAAGTTCTAATCTAGATAGTGTTGACATCTCATCAACAAGTAACGTCATATGATTGGCTTGTTTATGAATACGTTCAAATATCTCTTCGTACTCATCACTATTTATCATTTTTAAATTAACAAGTTCACTGTAACCAACGATTGCAGTTAGTGGAGATTTAAGTTCATGTGACGCATGTGAGAAAAAGTCTTTCTTAGTTTTTTCAATTGTTCTTGTTTCAGTAACATCTTTTAAAACTACTATTACCGATACTTTATCTTTTCGTCTTGTCGTTTCTTTTACTGTATAGATATTAACTGTAAATATATGATC
>DATFIG010000064.1:0-5273 GCA_035270345.1 Haploplasma sp. | reverse complement strand
GCTGATATGGGTGTTGATACAGTATTATATTTTGTTAATGAATTAAGAAATGAAGTTGATAACAAAAAACTTACTGATCCAACATTACTAGCAGAAATTATTGTAGATAAAATGTTTGAAATATATTTAAAAGGTGAATTAGTTCAAGTTGACTTAAACTATACTGAAGGCGAAATTAATGTTTATATGTTTGTTGGAGTAAATGGTGTTGGTAAAACAACTACAATTGGTAAACTTGCTAAATCATTTAAAGATCAAGGTAAAAAAGTATTGGTTGTCGCTGGAGATACATTTAGAGCAGGTGCAATTGAACAACTAGAAGTATGGGCAAGTCGCAGCAAATCAGATATCTTTAAAAAAGAAGCTGGTAGTGATCCATCAAGTGTTATTCATGATGCCTTAGTTAAAGCTAAAGCTGAAAACTATGATGTTGTATTAGTTGATACAGCTGGTCGTTTACAAACAAAAACAAATTTAATGGCTGAGTTATCTAAGATGCGCCGCGTAATCGAAAAAAATATTCCTGGTGCTCCTCATGAAACATTACTAGTAGTTGATGCTACTACAGGACAAAATGGAATGAAACAAGCAGAAGTATTTAATGATTCAACAGATGTAACTGGAGTTGTCTTAACTAAATTAGATGGAACAGCAAAAGGTGGAATTGTTTTAGCGATTCGTCACCAATATGATATTCCTATTAAATATGTTGGTTTAGGTGAAAAAATTGATGATTTAGTTCAATTTGATATTGAGTCTTATATTTATGGGTTATTTAAGGAGTTCTTCTAATGGAACAATTAGAGAAAGCCGAATTACTAAATGAATTATTTTCAGCTTATAAGTTGTTATTTACTGAAAAACAAATTGAATATTTCGAAATGTATTATATGTTAGATTTTTCATTTCAAGAAATTGCTGATGAATTTGGCATTAGTCGTAATGCTGTTTATGATCAATTAAAAAAAGTAGAAGAAAATTTATTTATATATGAAAAAAAATTAAATTTAATTAAAAGAAGAAAACAAAGACTTGCATTGATAGAATCATATAAAGAGTCAAATGATTCTAAAGTGTTAGAAGAGTTAAAAAGGATGGATGAGTTATGGAAAACAATTTAAGTTCTAGATTACAAATGGCCGTTAGAAGAATTACTGGTCGAGGTAAATTAACAGAAAAAGATATTGATGAAATGATGCGTGAAGTGCGTTTATCTTTATTAGAAGCAGACGTTAACTTTAGAGTGGTAAAAGATTTTACTGCTAATATTAAAGAACAAGCATTAGGTGAAAAAATCTTAAGTGGATTAAATCCAGGTCAACAAGTAGTTAAAGTAGTACATGATGAATTAAAACGTGTTATGGGGGATGAAGCAGCACCTTTAATATTTGAACCACATGGATTAACAACTTTTATGACTATTGGTTTACAAGGTTCTGGTAAGACAACTTCTATTGGGAAGTTAGGGGTTTACTTAAGAAAAACATATAAGAAAAAAGTGATGTTTATTGCAGCTGACGTTTACCGTCCAGCGGCGATTGATCAATTAAAAACTTTAGGTCGTCAAATTGATATTGAAGTTTATGATGAAGGAATTAAAGATGCAAGAATAATTGTTAAAAATGGTTTAGCATATGCTAAAGAAAATAAGTTTGATGTAGCAATTATTGATACAGCAGGACGTTTACATATTGACGAGGAAATGATGCAAGAACTAATTGATGTTAAAAAATTAGCTAATCCATCTGAAATATTATTAACAGTTGACGCGATGACTGGTCAAGATGCTGCTCAAATTGCAAAGAGTTTTCATGATCAATTAAATGCAACGGGAGCTATTTTAACTAAATTAGATGGTGATACTAGAGGTGGTGCAGCTCTATCAATTAGAGAAGTATCAGGTATTCCAATTAAATTTATGTCTTCTGGTGAAAAGATGGATACATGGGAAACATTCCACCCAGAAAGAATGGCTTCACGTATTTTAGGAATGGGAGATGTATTAACATTAATTGAAAAAGCTACTGATGCAATTGATGAAGATGAAGCAAAAGGCATGATGGAGCGATTAATGAGTGATGAGTTTAACTACTATGACTTATTAAAACAATTCAAAATGATTAAACGTATGGGTTCAATTTCTAAATTAATGGGATTCATTCCAGGACTTGGAAAGATTAAACAAGCAGCAGGACAAATTGACGATAAGCAGTTTGATAAAATGGCTATTATTATTAGTTCAATGACGGAAGCAGAGAAGAAAGATCCAAAGCTAATCAATCAAAGTTCTTCAAGAAGAAGTCGTATTGCAACTGGTGCTGGTGTTTCGGTAAGTGATGTTAATAATTTAAGACAAGCTTTAGATGCTCAAAAGAAAATGGTTAAAACTATGTCTGGTATGAGTGAAGAAGACTTAGAAAGATTACAAAAAGATCCATCTAAATTAATGAACCAAATGCCACAATCTCGTTCAAAGGGAAAAGGTAAAGGTAAAGGAAATTTTAGAAGATAATTATAAACAGTAGAAGCAATTGATGTTTTTACTGTTTTTTATATATATATCCATTGTATTTACATTAATTAAATGATATCATTTAAGACAGTTAATACAGATTAACGAAGGAGGACACTAATGATAAAATTAAGTGGAGTATCTAAATATTATAAAACTGCTACTGGTGTATCAGAAGGTATGCGTAATATAAGTTTAGATTTTAAATTGAATGAGTTTGTCGCTATTACAGGTCAATCTGGTAGTGGTAAAACAACGTTATTAAATGTTATTTCAGGATTAGATTCTTATGAAGATGGTGAGTTATTTGTTAATAGTTTAGAAACTAGTCACTATACTGTTAAAGAATGGGAAGACTTTAGAGCTAAAAATATAGGATTTGTTTTCCAAAATTATAATGTTATTGATTCTTATACTGTATATCAAAATGTTGTTATTGCGTTAGAGGCACAAGGCTATAATGAAAACAATAAAAAAGAACGTGCATTAGAATTAATTGATCGTGTTGGTTTAACTAGTCATAAAGATCAAAAAACATCTAAACTATCAGGTGGACAAAAACAAAGAGTTGTTATTGCAAGAGCTTTGGCTAAAAATGCACCAATTATTTTAGCAGACGAACCAACGGGTAACTTAGATGAAAAATCAGGTCGTGAGATTATGCAATTATTAAAAGAAATTAGTGAAGATAAACTAATTATTTTAGTAACTCATAATTTTGATGAAGCAAAAGACTATGTTACAAGAAATATTGTTATGTCTGATGGGAATATTAAAGAAGATAAAATAATTGGAGAAAGTAAAATAAAGAGTGAAGAAGTTATTATTGAATCAAATAATAATAATGATAGTAGCTATAAAACAGCAAGTGTTATTGCTTTAAGGAACTTAAAAGCGACACCTAAAAGAACATTCTTTTCAATTATGCTAGTTATCTTTTCGGTTATGATATTTACGATATTTTATGCGTCATTAATTAAAAACAATAATAGTGTTGCAAGTGATAGTTCACAACAAGCAAGTATTGTTGCTAGAAACAATGAGTATTTAACTAATGATGAAATTAAGTATATTAAAAGTACTGAAACTAAACATATAAGACTTGATATTGATTATAGTGATTATCAAGTTATTTATAATCTTAATAATACTAATGTTAACGCATTCTTTCAAACAACTGAAACATTATCTAAAAAAGATGTTGATGGAGAACTACCTAAAAATAAATATGAAATTGTCATAGCTAATCATTGGGATTTTGAAATTGGTGAAACAATTAAACTGAGTCAAATTATAGAATCAAAAAGAATGAGTACTACGACATTAAACTTTGATGATTATAAAGTAGTTGGTAAAACAAATGACAATTATTATAATTCTCATAGTTTTAGAGACATTATGTTCTTTATTAATAAAGATTTAATTTTTGATAATGAATATAACTTTGATAATGATGCATTTAAGTATGATGAAGCAATTAGTAGAATTGATATTTATGGTAGTGATCGTCAAGAAGTAAAATTATACAAAAAGAAGATAGCAAATCAAGAAGGTTTGAGATTTATTGACGATTATTTAATCTTTGAATATGAGATGCAATTTGTTGATAGCACTTTAAAATTATTTTTATGGGCAGTATTACTATTTATTTTATCAATTGTATTTTTAGTTTTATTCCATATATTTAAAAATGTGATGGAATCAAGAAAGAAAGACTTTGCTGTATATCGTTCAATTGGTATTAGTGAAAAAGAAGTAGGTATTACTATTGTTGTAGAACAATTAATTATTGCTCTTATAGCAGTTCTTGTAACAATTATTATTTTAAATATTTTAGGATTTACAGTACCATTTTTTAGAAACCTAACAAGACACTTAAGTATTTGGGACTACTTACTAGTAGGTTTTATTTTTGCAGTGTTTTCAATAATGCTTGGCTTAAGATATAACAAAAAAGTATTTAATATTACTGTAATAGAATCACTGAAGGAGGATAACTAATGATTAAAATTAATAATTTAGATAAATATTTTAATAAAGGAAAATCTAATAGTATTCATGTTATTAACAATACTTCATTAGAGTTTCCTAATGAAGGATTAGTTTCTTTAGTAGGTTCATCAGGTAGTGGTAAAACAACACTTTTAAACGTTATTAGTGGTTTAGATAGTGCTAAAGGACAAATTGCTTTTGATGATGTTATTATGAATAAATATGAAAGTAGTAAGTGGGATAAGATTAGAACTCATGATATTGGCTATATATTCCAAAACTATTATTTATTAGAAGATAAATCAGTTTATGAAAATATTGCATTGACATTAAATATGATTGGTATTATCGATGAAGAAGAAGTTGAGTACCGTACTCATTATGTATTAGATGCAGTTGGGATGTACCGTTTTAGAAATAAAAAAGCTAGTGATTTATCAGGTGGACAAAAACAAAGGGTAGCAATCGCTAGAGCAATTGCTAAAAACCCAAAAGTTATTATTGCTGATGAACCAACGGGGAACTTAGATAGTTCAAATAGTATTGCAGTAATGAAGATTATTAAAAAGATATCTGAAGAAAGACTTGTTATTTTAGTTACTCATAATATGAGTTTAGCTAATAAATATAGTGATCGAATTGTAACTTTATCTGACGGTAGTGTTTTAAGTGATGAAGAAAACTTATTAAGCAGTTCAACTGAACTTAGTTATGATGATAAAAATATCTATTTAGGTAATTTAAACAACTATAGTAGTAATGATAATAT
>DATFIG010000063.1:0-3892 GCA_035270345.1 Haploplasma sp. | reverse complement strand
AGTTTTAATATCTTCATAAAATAAACTAATAAGGTTTATTTCATCTTTGCTTAAGCCACTTTGATATTCATAAGTTGTATAAACTTTGCCATTGTCATTTGATATTGAAGTTAGTTTTTTATTATCTTTATAAAGCATAATTAAATAATAATCATCATATTGTTTATACAAAATATCAAACTCATTCAAATTAACTTTATGATGCTTATCTATTATTTCTTTAATAGTTATTTCTTCATCTAAACTCTTATCTCTAAAAAAACTTCTTGCTTTCATTTAAACATTTCCTTTGCTTCTTCATTTATTTTAGCTCGTTCTTCTTTTGTTAATTCTTTTTTAGGCTTTACATTCTCTTTTAGTTCTTTATCATAACCATCATACCAATCAGGTTTATCTTTCTCTTTTTTACCTTTTGTTTTAATGGTTGTATATTCATCTTCCCAACACTTCTCATAAAAAAATGATGATCCATATTTTATATACTGACTTTCTGTATTACTTTCTTTAATGTAATCAATATATTTTAATATACCAGCTTTAACTTTATCAAAGAGATCACTATCTTTTTTTAGGTGTTTTTTATAATGTTTTAACGCTGCACTTTTACCAAGTTTTTTAGGATATAATTTCCATAACTCTTCAAAATCATTAATCGTAGCAGAAACAACTTTAGGAGTAGCAGCAGGAAAAGTATCAATGATAGCACGAGCAGGAATCTGCTCATATACTATACTATTCTTATCTAATCTAATCTTATCTAATCTATGCGGACAAGTGCCTGACATCTGGTTGTCATTTGGTATACCAAGAGTTAAACTGCTATCAATTAAGGTATAAGAACCATTTTCTTTTAACTCTAAACAAGCTAATTCTTCAGTATAATTAGTTGATTTTTTCCTATCATTTCTTATATAATTATTGATATTCCAATGCTTTATTACCATTACTCCACTTCCAAACATTATTACAAATGATTTGCTTATCAATAATTTTAAGTCATCTTCACTTGCACCTATCATTCTTTGGATTGTTTTAGCATTATTTAAAAACCCATCATCATCAGCTTCCATTCCTAAATGGAAATATAAACATCTACTTGATAATGGCATATCTAAAAATGCATCACTACCTGTTATTCTTGTACTAAACATTCTTTTTTCTGCCATTCTTTCACTCCTTTTTACAAACAATAACTTCTTTTCCTGTTAGTGCTTGTATCTCTCTTTTAAATAATTCTTCATTGCTATTGCCATCTGATAAATGTAATAAATATATTTGTTTAACCTTTGATAAATCTTGTGCTTCTAAAAACTTTTTAACATTGCTTAACTCAAAGTGTGATCTAATTAATCTGTTAGAATTAACCTTTAAGATTCTACCTTTATCAATATTATAATCTAATATTTCTTTAGAATAATTACACTCAATCATTATATAATTTAAACCTTTAAACTTATGTTTTATATAATATGTGTCAGTCGCAAATAATAACTTCTCATTAGTTATTGTTGAAGCTATTAAATAGCCAAAGGGATCTATTGCATCGTGTTCGGTTTTAAAAGGAATTACTTTAAAAGTTCCAATGTTATATATTTCTTTTTCTTCTAAAGGTTTCTTCCTAAAATTATAAGTTCCAAAATCTAACAATTCTAAAGTTAATGCACTTGAGTAAACATTACAATATTTAGCAATATCTTTAGCTGACTTGCTATGGTCTTTATGTTCGTGAGTAATTAAACATCCAGCTAAAGATATTAAATCAATATGTTTTCTAATTCGGTTTATATTTATACCAGCTTCTATTAAAAGATTAGTTTTGCCATCAGATATAAAATAGCAATTTCCATTACTACTACTTGCTAATGCTTTAATCTCCATCTCATTTAAAATCCTCTATCAGTTTCAGGTGTTTCTTCTTCCTTTTCAACTTCTATTTCTTTTCGTTCAAAGTCTATTACTTCACCTGCATTAGCGTTGTTTTGGATTTCTTCTTCAACTACTGCTTCAGTATCTTGCCATTCCATTTTCTCGTTTGTTTTTTCCCAATCTTTTTTAAGTTCAACAGGCATTGCAATAAATGGTTTAAAGTAATTATGAAGTTCCCATACAGCAGTTTTAATAACCATTTTAGCAGTATCAGCTTTCCATATAACTTTAGTTCCTGTTGGTGAAGCGGTGTAAGCTCTCATAATTCTATTTTTATCAATGTAAATAACATAAGGTGTTAATGTTTTGTCATCTTTATGCTCTTTAACATAAGCAATAGCATAAGCACCTGTCATATTTTCTAAATCGTTTCTATCAACATCTTGGTTTTTAATATGTTTAGTTATTAATGGTAACCCTGTTAAGAAATCAGTTTCCATTACGAAGTCATCGCCCTTACAAACTATGTCTTTAAGGAATCTAACTATTTCTTTTTTACTCCATTTAATAAGTTCCTTTTCTACTCCTTGATATTGTTTCTTAATATAAATATCTTTCTTGCCTGTATATTTATTGTTTCTAATGTCAATGTATAGTTCATTACTTGATGGAGATAAACCCATTCTTGCAAATGATTTAACTTGAGAATATAAACTACAACCTACAATGTCAATTTCTTGCCAAGCGACTCTACCCTCTGTAACCTTTTTATTAATATCTTCTATGATTTCTAAAGCAAATGATCTCTCATTATCAGTTAGTGGAGTTTTTTCTATTTTAGCAAACTCCTCAACCTCGTTCATCATTCTACCTAACACATTCTTACTTAAACTTAATACAGTTTCTTTTTTAACTAATTTGTTTCCATTCATTTTCTTTCTCCTTTAATTTTTATTTTGTAACCCAATAAGTTTTCAATTTGTTCAATAGTTAACTCTTTTACTCTTTCATCAATGATTTTACCATTACTATCTTCAAGGTAAATCACATTGCCTTTTTCATCATATTCCCATTTAGCCCAAAAGCCATCACTATTTTCAGAGTAAACCTCGTTGCCTTTTTCATTATACTCGCTTTTATACCAATAGCCTTTACTATTTTCAAGGTAAATCTCATTGCCTTTTTCATTATACTCGTTTTTAGACCAATAGCCTTTACTATTTTCAGAGTAAATCTCATTGCCTTTTTCATTATACTCGCTTTTATACCAATAGCCGTTACTATCCTCAAAGTAAATTCGATTGCCTTTTTCATCATATTCACTTTTTTCCCAATAACCGTCACTATTTTCAAAGTAAATCTCATTGCCTTTTTCATTATACTCGTTTTTAGACCAATAGCCTTTACTATTTTCATGGTAAATCACATTGCCTTTTACATCATAAACCTCAAACAATGTATTGTAATATCTAACCTTATATGTTCCCTTTAATTCAATACCTTTAAATTTCATCACTATTCTCCTTTTCAATTCTTAATTGTTTATCTTCTGCTGACACATACAATTTAATCAATTGTGCATCATTATTTAAAAACTCTACAACAGCTTCAGCATTGTCTATAAATATCGGTGCTGATACCCCATATATCGTTTGTAGTGCGTTTATAATGTCTAACCCTGCATTTATACGATTAGCGTTATTAACTGTAGCAAAAGGCACTCCATCAACTGTTGCTGTACAAGTTTCTTCAACTCCACCATTGACTAACTCATTAAATAGTTTAAAATTAACTATTTTAAAATTAGCATTAATTGATTCTTCTAATAACTCTGCTTTAATTTTAGTAAAGGTTTCACATAAATCAATAATCTTTAAATTGCTTTCATAAAGTCTTGTATTTTTAGATAATTCAAACTCTAAATCTTTAATCTCTAAATCATTTTTAGTTTTTTCTTCTAATATAGTTTGATCTCTTCTTAAACTATCTAACTCTTGATTAACCTTATTAATCTTTTCAGTAATAA
>DATFIG010000062.1:0-4790 GCA_035270345.1 Haploplasma sp. | reverse complement strand
TTAAATAGATATATTATACATAGTATTGAAGAACCTGAAATGATGATGGGGCAAACAATTAAATGGTATTCATTTATTATTGCTATTGCATTAACAATTTTAGTTACAATACTAGTAGAATTAGTAATGAGTTTTAAAATTAAGAAAATAGATATGATTGGAGCTTTAAAAGAACTATAAAAAAATCCCAGATTAATCAATTGATTAGTCTGGGATTTGTTGTATTAGTTTATATCGAATTCATCAAGTTGACTATTTGTTGGTTCTAAATCTAATTTAAATAATTCATCCGATTTTTGTAATGCTAACTTAGCAAAGATTGGACCTGTTGATTCATAAATTAAAATACTAAATAAAATAATTGTTGTTACTTTAGAAGCAATTTCAATAGGTAAGTATTTATTAACTAAAATACTCAACCCAATTGATATACCGCCTTGTGGTAGAAGTGCAAACCCTAAGTATTTTCTAACATTTGGCTCTGCTTTAGAAATAACAGAACCTGTATAAGCTCCAGCAATCTTACCGATTGCTCTAGCTAATACATAAACAACACCAATCATTCCTACTGTTTTTAAAACATGTAGATCTAGTGTTGCTCCAGCAATTGTGAAGAACAAAATATAAAAGACTGGAATAAAGTTATTAACAACCTTAAATGATCGATTAGCGTGAGGTCTAAGGTTAGCTAACATTGCACCTACCATTATATTTACTAGTAGTGGTGAAATACTAAATGAACCAATTGAACTTAACGCTTGTGAGACACCTAAACCAACTAAAATGAAGAAGATAGATTTTACTTGAACCTCATCTTGTGGATCTAACTTTTTACTTACCAATGATAATAAGAAACCTAATAGTGCACCAATTGCGATTGAACCTAAAACTTCTATTAGTGGACCTTTTACAATATTCCAAAAAGTTAATTGTAAAGCATTGTTTGGATCCATTGGAGTTAATATTCTAGCAATAGGAAGAGCAATACCAAAAGCAACAATTCCTAAAACGTCATCTAAAGCAGCAACTGGTAATATTGTATCAGTAACTGGTCCTTTAGTCCTAAACTGTCTAATTACTAAAATAGTAGCAGCTGGTGCAGTTGCAGCAGACATCGTACCTAGTATTAATGCAAAAGATATTGTTTGGCTATTTGTAAATTCTGGATATACTAATTTAGCCATTGCAAACATTGCTAAAGATACAATTCCAATTGCTCCAATTACTTCCATTAAAGTAATTATAAATATTTTTTTCCCGCTTTTTCGTAAGCGTGAAACAACGAACTCACTACCAATACCAAATGCGATAAATGATAATGTTATTTCACTAATATAATTAAAGACTGGTTCATATTGCATATAGTCAAAAGGTACTATTAATGCAAAAATAGCAATTAATAAACCGGCTATTAAATATCCTGATACCGTCGGTAATTTAATCATTCCTGCTAGTTTACCAAAAATGTAACCAAGCCCAATAAATAGTGATAATATTAAAATAATGTTCATTTTATCCTCCTTAAAGATTTACATTATAAAAAAACGTCCAACAAAATAATGCTGCACGCTTGGATAATCCGATGAGGTTAGCTGACGGGTTAGGACTTCCAAGTAGCCCCTCTAAAAGATTCACCCCACATAATTGGTTCCCCCACTCTATCGATTAGGAATATACATGTATAATACCATAATAAAGGAATAAACTCAACAAAACTTATATTTTAAATTAGTATAATATGAAAATAAAAACATTTTAATGTATAATAAATAAATAAGAATTGAGGGCGAATAAATATGGCGATAATTAGAGAAGCAAAAAAAGAAGATGCTGCTTTAGTATTTGATTTTATTACTAAGTTAGCGGAATACGAAAAGATGACTGATGAAGTTGTTGGAAGTGTGGAATTAATAGAAAAATGGGTATTCGATCAAAAGAAAGCTGAAGTAGTATTTATAATGAAAGATAACAAAGAGGTTGGTTTTGCACTGTATTTTTATAATTTTTCAACGTTTTTATCTAAACCGGGAATATATTTAGAAGATGTATATATTTTACCTGATTTTAGGAAACAAGGATTAGGAAAAATGGTGTTTGACTATCTTATAAATAAAGCTAAAAATGAAGGTTTAAGTAGAATAGAATGGGTATGTTTAGATTGGAATACTCCAAGTATTGACTTTTACAAAAAAATAGGTGCTAAAGCCTTAGATGAATGGACTACTTATCGATTAGATAATAAAGCAATTATTGAATTTAAGTAATTAATTACTATTCAATAATGATATAATTAAATTAGATTAAAGAAAGTGTGAAAATAATGAACAGTATAAATAAACTTTAAAAGCCGCTTTCGTTGGCATAAATTAAATAGGGATGTCACTAAAAGTAATCTTTAATTAATCGTTTATTTTAATGTATATTATTTAATAATACTGTACTTTTATACATCATTTGTATGATGTATTTTTTTTAGGAGATAATAATGAATAAAATAATAATAATTGGTGGTGGACCATCAGGAATGATGGCTGCTATTTCAGCGAAAATGCATAATCCAAGTGATGAAGTAATTTTACTTGAAGGTAATAAAGAACTTGGAAGAAAATTAAAACTAACTGGCGGTGGAAGATGTAATGTTACTGCTAATGTTTCTAATGAAGAAGTAATTAAAAATGTTGTTAAAAATGGGAAGTTTTTATATAGTACATTATCTAATTTTAATACTAATGATATTATTAGTTTTTTTAATGATAATAATTGTACTTTAAAAGAAGAAGATCATTTTAGAATGTTTCCTATTACAAATAAAGCTTTTGATATTGTTAATACATTAGAAAACAAAATGAACAGTTTAGGGGTTAAGATTAAATTTAATCAATTAGTTAAAGAAGTAACTAATGAATCTGTTATTACAACTGTAGATAGTTTTAAATATGATTATTTAGTTATAGCAACAGGTGGTATTACATTACCTGCTACAGGTAGTAATGGTAGTGGACATGATTTTGCCAAAGTATTTGGACATAGTATAACAGAATTAATTCCAGCTGAAGTACCACTTGTTTCAAATGATGAAGTCATTCAATCAAAAGTTTTACAAGGATTGTCTTTTAATGATGTTACTATATCAATGTTAAATGATAAAGGTAAAATTAAAAGATCAATTACTCATGATTTATTGTTTACTCATTTCGGTTTATCTGGTCCTGGTGCATTAAGAATTAGTTTTGATGTAATTAACGAGTTAAAGAAAAAAGAAGAAGTAGTAGTGGCTATAGATTTCTTGCCTACTTTTAAGATAAATACTTTACTTAATGAATTAGATAAACTAGATTCAATTATAAAAGATAATAATTTACCAGAAAGACTTATTAAATATTTAAAATCAATTAGTAATTCAAATGAAGAACTAGTAAAATTGGTAAAATCGTTTAAAATTACAATCTATACAACAAGAGGCTTTAAAAATGCTTTTGTAACTAATGGTGGAGTCTTACTTAAAGAAGTAGACCCAAGTACACTAAAATCAAAGTTAAATGATAGAATATCGTTTTGTGGAGAGGTTTTAGACCTTAATGCATATACAGGTGGTTTTAATATTACTGCCGCATTGTCAACGGGATTTACAGCTGGAAAGTTTATAAAATATAATTATTAAAAGGAAAAAATATGAAGAGAATAAGAAAGTTATTTAGATTAGTAAAAGGTAATTGGTTAATATTTGCATTTACTGTAGTGCTAACGGTATTTCACCGTTTGAGTTTTTCTTATGTACCACTTTTTAGTGAATATGTAATGAAAAAGCTACAAATAGCAACTAATCTTCCAAGTAATGGTCAAGAAGTTAACTTACCTAATTTTATTATTAATTTAGTAGAACAATATAGTGATGTTTTGCAATCGATCATTATGATCATTATCTTACTAGTTGTTTGGCAAGCAGTTCGTTATGTAATTTTATATATAGAAGCCATATCTAAAGGTCGTTTAAGTGAAAATGTTGGTAAGAATTTAAGAATGAATTCTTATGACCATATTCAAAACTTATCATATGATTATCATAATAATGCTGATTCTGGTGATTTGATTCAACGTGTAACTTCAGATATAGATGCAACAACTAGTTTTGTTTCATATCGTATTATGGATTTAATAGGTATTATGTCATCTTTAACATTTGGAGCTTTCCAAATGTTTCATGTCAATAAAACTATTATGTTAGTTTCAATTGCTATTATTCCAATTACAGCAATATCGTCAATTTGGTATTTCAAGAAAATTGAAAAAATGTATACTGATGTAGAAGAAAAAGAATCAGAATTAATGGTAATCATTCAAGAAAATGTTTCTGCATCAAAAGTAGTTAGAGCGTTTGCTAATGAACAATATGAAATAGAAAAAATGGACCAAAAAAATCAAGAGTATCGTGAAACAGAAATTAAAGCTAATAAAGTATCAGCTTTATATTGGGGTGCTATGGATACTTTAATGATGGTTCAATTTACAATTGTTTTATTATTAGGGATCTATTTTTCAAGACAAAATATTATGGATGTTGCAACAATATCTTCATCACTAATGTTAGCTGGTATGTTGATTTGGCCAGTTCGAGGTTTAGGACGTATTATTAATGATTTCGGGAAAGCTTTAGTTGCATCTAAAAGACTAGAAGAAGTTTTTAATGAGCAAAGTGAATATGTTAACGACGGAATATTAATTCCTAATATTGATGGTCATATTATTTTTAAAAATGTAAACTTTAAATTTCCCAACACAACAAATTATTT
>DATFIG010000061.1:0-2821 GCA_035270345.1 Haploplasma sp. | reverse complement strand
TATACCAAACATAAGGGATATTGTAATTAGAGACACTTATCCAAATCATATTAATAATTAGAATTAATTGAATAGATATTATTAAAAGCAAATTACGTTTTAACTGAAAGAAATACTTTAATTTATCTTTAAGTAAGAAATGATCTGCAAGTAGTAGTGAACCAATCGATATTAAATAGGCATGACCTTGTGATAAATTAAAGTAATTAGTGCCATTAATCCAAGTAGTACTATATTGAATATCATTTAAAACTGCATAAATAGTTCCAAACAGGACAAAGGCAATATAAATCTTTAGAATTGCGTTTAATGATAAAAACAAATTATTAAAAATATTAGTTTTAAAGATTAATAGTATTGATAAAGGATAAGTAATAAAGGATAAAATACCTACATACTTAATATTAACATTATTAATATTATTACTAATAAACTGAATATAGATAGATATTAAAAGTAAACTTATTCCAACATAATAATGTTTTCTACGATCAAAGTATCTTGAATACACTTTAACATATAGTAAAACAAAGATTGTTGATGTAATTATTGCGTATAATAAGGCTAAAATAGTCATAAATACCACCTTTATTTATTTAAGTATTTCATAAATGATTCTTTAACAACTTTAACTAGGTTTCTAGAAATAGGAAGAACTACATTAGTTTTTAATAAAGTTTCATCAGAACTAATCTTTTTAATATATTGAAGATTAACTAAGTAAGACCTATGTATTAAAATAAAGTTTTTATCTTTAAGTTCATTTGTTAAATCACTAAGTTTATAATAAAACTCATGTTTCTCATTGTTCGCAAGGTGAACAATTACTAATCGTTTAAAACTTTCAAAGTGAGTAATTTCGTTTAACTGAAAAACAACATCTAAATTATTACTCTTAAACGTAATGACATCAGTAGAAAGAGATAAGTTTAATTCTTTAACAGTTGAAACAAACACCTCTTCAAATTTATTATCATGAATATCTTTTAAAAGATAATTACTAGCATTAGCATCAAAGGCATTATAAACAAAAGAAGGGGAACTAGTAAGAAAAATAATTTTAGCAAAATTATTAAACTTTCTAATCGCAAGCGCAGTTTCAATGCCGTTTATTCCACCTGTAATAATATCTAGAAAGATTATTTGAAACTTATTCGGATTATCTTCTAAATAAAAGAGTAAAGATTCACCATTATTAAAGCGAATGATTTCAAATGAAATATTTAGTTTTTTAGAAATTTCAACAATTTTATTTTCATAAAAGTCTAAAAATTTAACTTCGTCATCGCATAGAGCAATTGATATCACATTATCACCTCAAGTGGTAGTTTATATAAATATTATACATTAAAAATAAGATAGGAGAGTTTTAAAATGAGTTTATATCAAATTAATGTTGAAGACAACAATAGAAATGTTGTTTCAATGGAAGAGTATCGTGGCAAAGTATTACTAATTGTTAATACAGCAACAACGTGTTTCTTCACCCCGCAGTATAAAGGGTTACAGTATTTATACAATAAGTTTACTGACAAGGGATTTGAGGTTCTTGATTTTCCTTGTAATCAGTTTTCTAGTAGAGCCAAAGGTTCTGATTTAGAAATCAATGAGTTTTGTGTAAAAAACTACGAAACTGAATTTAAAAGATTTACTAAAATTGACGTTAATGGCATTGATGAATCTATTTTATATACGTATTTAAAACGTCATGAAAAAGGTTTTTTAAATCAAAAAATCAAATGGAACTTTACAAAGTTCCTAGTTGATCAAAATGGGCGAGTTATTAAAAGATATTCACCACTCGTAAAACCTGAGAAGATTGAAAAAGACATTATTAAATTATTAAGTAAAGGAGCATAAGGCAATGTTTTTAGCATTAAAAGAATTAAAATATTCAAAATCAAAATTTGCATTAATTATAGCTGTAGTAATATTAATTAGTTACTTAGTATACTTTTTAACATCGCTTGCATATGGTCTAGCTTCTTCATATACAAATGCTGTTACCAAGTGGGAAGCAGAAGAGTTAATTATAACAGTTGATTCTAATGATAGCGTTATGATGTCTTTTATGGATGATAATTATTTTAATAATACAATTGTAAATGGAGATAAGTCAAAAATCGGATTATTTCCAGCAGTTATTAATAATCCTAATGTTAGTGATGAAGTTGATTCAAGATTAAATATTTATCTATTTGGAATTGAAGATAATAGTTTTATTAAACCAAAGGAATTATCAAACTTAACACTAGAAGATAATAAAGTAATTGTTGATGAAGAGCTAAAGAAAAGCGGTTATAAAATAGGAGATAGTATTAATATATCTGGTAGTGAAATTACATTAGAGATAATCGGTTTTTCTACTAAATCAACATATCAAACCGCCCCAGTTATCTATATGAATTTATCATTATGGCAAGAATACCGATATAACACAGCAACACCACCTAATTTATATAGCGGGATTGTTGTTAGAGGAAAGACGGATTCACTAGATAACAAATTAGTTAGTTATACGATTGATGAATATATTCAAACACTACCAGGTTATACAGCACAAGTATTAACATTTTCAATAATGATTATCTTTCTAATAATTATAGTTGCTTTTGTGTTGGGTATATTTATATATGTATTAACAATCCAAAAAACAAGTATGTTTGGTGTAATGAAAGCACAAGGTATATCTAACTTTTATATTGGAAACTCAGTCGTAGTTCAAACGATGTTATTAGTAGGTATAGGAGTAGTTTTTGGTCTTATATTAACTACTGTTACAACATATTTTCTATCTGATATAGTACCACTAGCAACAAAT
>DATFIG010000060.1:0-2016 GCA_035270345.1 Haploplasma sp. | reverse complement strand
GAATATGGATGTTCTATCAGTGCTCTTTGTTTTCTATTTAGTCTAAAAACTGAATCATGATGAAAATAATATCTTTCTTCATATGTAATTATCTTGTTCATTAGAATCACCTCTTTACTATATTATATTTCAAAACATGATAATAATCAATTCTTATTCTACGATAATCGTTTATCGTAGAATAAGCACTGTTTTAACCACAGAAAACTCTTTATAGTCTAGATATTAGACTGTAAAGAGTTTAATTATTTTTTGAATCTCTTACTGATTAAATTAAATCTGAGATTATTCAAACCTTTTACAAAAGAAAAGATACCACAATATGTAGTATCTCTTATTAGTATAGTTAATTTTAAACACTTAATTTAATTAATTATTAACTAAGTATTTATAGAATGTTTTCACCATTATTCCACTCGCACCTTTTGGTAAATGTTTATATGCATTACCATATGCAGGACCTGCTATGTCTAAGTGAATAAAAGGTACATCTTCAGCAAAGTTTTCTAAGAAGATTCCAGCCGTCATCATACCACCTGCACCGGGTACAGCATTTTTTAATTCTGCAATATCACTTTTAACTCTTTCGATTAAGTCCTCAGTCATTGGCATTCTCCAGTTGAACTCTCCTACTTCATTACCTATTTGATGAATTGTTTCATACAATTCATCATTTTTTGTTGTTATTGCAGTAATGTTACCACCTAAAGCTGATGCTGCAGCACCAGTTAGTGTTGATGTTTCTAAAATTACTTTTGAATTTAATTTAGTCGCACTATAATAAATAGCATCAGCTAATGTTAATCTTCCTTCAGCATCAGTATTTACTACTTCTACTGTAAGTTTTTTCATTGTACTAATAACATCACCATTTTTATATGCTTTACCATCAATCATATTTTCAGTTAAAGCCATTACACCAACAACGTTAGCTAAAGGTTTATTTAATGCTATTGTATTAAATAGTCCAACTACAGCAGCTGAACCTGCCATATCACTCTTCATAGAGGCCATACTTCCACCTGGTTTAATCGCATAACCACCTGAATCATAAGTAACACCTTTACCTACAATAGTAATATGGTCTTCTTGTTCTTTTAAAGGTAAGTATTTTAATACTACAAAACGTGGATCATTATTAGAACCCTTAGCTACTTGTAGTAATGCTTCCATCTCTAATTCTTCAATTTGTTTCTTATCCATTACTTCAACTACTACATTAGTGTCTTTAAACAGTTCTAAAATCATATTTGCGTAACTTTCAGGATAAAGTTCCTGTGGTGTTAGGTTAACTAAATCACGTGCTTTAAAGACACCAACCATTACGTTTAATTGTTTAGTTATTAAGTCTATTCTTTCATCATTAAATGAAAGTTCATTTAATAGTTGTTCATTCTTAACTGCTTTATAAAAGTCAAAGTTATAAGTACTATCAGCTAGTCCTTCTAATAACGCTTCTAAATTACTATCATTAAGTTCTTTTGTATTTAAAGTAACTTCACTAACTTTTCTTTGTTTTAAGATATTACCTAAGTTAAATCCTGCCATTCTTGTATTTAACAATTCTGTTTCATTAAAGTTAATGCCTACATAGATATTACCCTCATTTTTTAAATCTAAATTATTAAATACTTCTCCTGATTTTGCCGAGAAAATATTTAACTCATTTAATTTCTTAAATTCCTCTAAAGAATTAATATCTTCAACAAAAATAACATTTACATTATGTTTAACACCTTTACTTATTTTAAACATCTAATCCCTCTTCCCTTAAATTAATTAGTTTTATTATATCAAAAATTACTATAATCTCGAGATAAATATATTAACTCTTATTTAAAAATAAAAGATACTACAATAAATAGTATCTTTTTCATTAACTTAACTTATCTAATCGTTAAAGAAAAATCATAACATTAATATAGAATATGATTTCAAACTACCTAAACTGGGTTAATATTTCCAGTTGATACCATTAGTGATTCTAAATAAACATCTGTATCATAAGCAGTAATA
>DATFIG010000059.1:0-9073 GCA_035270345.1 Haploplasma sp. | reverse complement strand
AATACATTTTTTTATAAATACTAAAAATGTTTTTAATACGACCTTTAATTTCGAATGAATTTAAATTGTTTTCTTCAAATAATTTATCAATATCGACAATGATATTATCAATATTTTTTTCACGTTCATCTTTTTTAGACTGAATCAGTGATGATACTTCATAGTATTTTTCTGGTTCAGTATACTTTAGTGAACGATCTTCTAATTCAGCTTTAATAATGAATAACCCTAGTTTATGAGCAATTGGAGCATAAATCTCTAATGTTTCTTGTGCTATTCTTACTTGACTTGATGGACTCATTGAACTTAATGTCCTAATATTGTGTAATCTATCAGCAATTTTAATTAAGATAACTCTAATATCTTTAGCCATTGCAAGTAACATCTTTTGATGGTTATCTGCTTGCGATGGTTCAGTTGTAAAAGCTAATTTAGATAATTTAGTAACACCATCAACTAAACTACTAATATCTGCATTAAATAGTCTTGTTAAATCTTCAAATGTTGCATCAGTATCTTCTACAACATCATGTAATAATGCTGCTGATAAAGTTGCAGGACCTGACCCTAACTGCGCTAAAATAATAGCAACAGCAACTGGATGTGTTATATATGGTTCACCTGAACGTCTTAATTGTCCTTGGTGTTTTTCTTTAGCATAATTATATGCATCTTCGATCATTTTACGATCTTTTTCTTGTTGAATGTATTCACTAAAAATATCATATAATGATTGAAATAATGAATCTCGCATAAAATCACTTCCTTAGTAGTTTAATATTTCATTAATGAGATTACTTTATAATCCTTTAATAATTCAATACCTTTTAAATCTTCTAATTCTATTAAGAATGCTACTCCTACTACAACAGCACCTTGGCTTTCCACTAAATCAATTGTTGCTTTAATAGTTCCACCTGTTGCCAATAAATCATCAACTATTAATACTTTTGAACCTGGTTTAATATCACCATCATGAATTGATAATTCATTATGACCATATTCCAATTCATATTTAACACTTACTATTTCACGCGGTAATTTTCCTGGTTTTCTTACTGGTACAAAACCAATGTTTAAATCATAAGCTACCGGACAACCAAAAATGAATCCTCTTGCCTCTGGACCAACTACTAAATTGGCACCTACTTCTCTTGCAAATTTTGCTATTTTATTATTAGCATAACGAAAAGCCTCTCCATTTGCCATTAAAGGCGTAATATCTCTAAATGTAATCCCTTTTTTAGGAAAATCTTCAATACTTGCAATATAATCTTTTAAATTCATTATTAGTTCCTCCACATAAATTCATGTACTATCTATTTTACCTTATTTTTGCCATTTTTACAATGTTATAGTTTTTTAAAAACTAAATAATAATCCATCAATATAATTACTTTTACATGTTATAATTAGATTGTATTTTAATTATAAAATAAAATGAAAGGATGATTTAATGGAGCCACTAGCTCATAGAATGAGACCTAAAACTTTTGATGATGTGTTAGGACAAGACCACTTAGTTGGGAAAGAAGGCATTTTAACTGCAATGATAAATCAAAAAAAGCCATTATCATTCATATTATATGGTCCTCCCGGTACAGGTAAAACTACTATCGCAGGAATTTTTGTAGAACAATTTGAAACGGAATATTATTTTTTTAATGCTTCTACTGATAATAAAGCAAGATTGGTCGATATATTAAATACTACAAATTTCAATAATATTCTTCTTATCATTGATGAGATTCATCGAATGAAAACTGATATTCAAGATTATTTATTGCCGTTTATTGAAAACGGAAAAGTTACCATCATTGGGTTAACAACTCAAAACCCTTACTATAGTGTCAACTGGGCGATCCGTTCTAGATGTCACTTGTATGAAGTTCAAACTTTAAGTGATGAAGATATTATAACAGCACTTACTAAGGCACTCAGAACAATTGAAATGGATATTACCATTGATGAATCAGCATTTGATAGTTTAATTAGATATGCGAATCATGAAGTTAGATCTGCACTAAATCTTCTAGAAAGTTCATTGTTATTACTAAAAGATGGTGACGTATTAACTAATACAATCATTAAAAGAGTTGCTGGTAATCCAAAGTTTGCACTTGATAGTTCAAACGATAACTACTATCAATTATTAAGCGCATTACAAAAATCAATTCGTGGTTCTGATGTTGATGCATCACTTCATTATTTATCTAGGCTTTTAGTTTTAGAGGATATTGATAGTTTATCAAGAAGACTTCTAGTAATAGCCTATGAAGATATCGGACTTGCACAACCAGCAATGGGACAGAAAGCAGTCTCTGCAGTCCAAGCTGCAAAAATAGTTGGACTACCAGAAGCAAGAATAATCTTTGCGACATTAGTTGTAGACATGGCTGTTAGTCCAAAATCAAATACTGCACATCAAGCTTTAGAAAAGGCTTTAAATGCCTATTTACATAGCGATACAGGTAATATTCCTCCTCACGTTGACAATAACATGATTGAACTAAATCCTGACCTTTATAAATACCCACATGATGATGAAGGTTCTTTAAATGATCAATTGCATTTACCAGATAAAATAAAGTACCATACTTATTACAATCCTAAATCAGAAAGCAGATATGAAGCTGCATTAAAACAAAGACTTGATCAAATTGACAAGGTAAAAGGTATAAATCGTTATAAGAAATAAGTAAAAACGACTCACTAAATATTTAGTGGAGTCGTTTTTTTAACAATTATTTCTCTGTTACATTCGCTTTAATACTTAATGGTCTATCATCTTTTTTATTTAATTTTTTAATAATATAAATAATAATTAATAAATATTTAGCGTCAAAAAAGAGCTTATCACAACTAAATGTGACAAGCTCTTTTGAATTTTCGGTATTTGTGACCCCAGGATTTTTTAAAGCCCATTTGAGCAAAACCCCAGATTATTTTAAATACCCTTATAAAATATGTTTGAATTTTTAAATTATCTTGATTCAGTTGAAATAATTACTGGTATTGTAATTGGATTTCTCTTTGTTTCTTGGTAAATAAATCTTGATAAAACATTTCTTACATCACGTTTATAATCATTCCAATTGATGTATTTACCTTCCAAATGTTTTTGACTCACCTTCATAAACTCTTCTTTAATTGATTGTAAAATTTCTTCAGATTCTTTTACATAAACAAATCCTTTAGTTACAATTTCAATTTCACCAACTATTACTTTCCTTCTCGGATTAATATGAGCAACAATAATTAATGCACCATCTTCAGCTAATAATTCACGATCTCTTAATACGAAATCATTTACATCACCAATTGCTGTACCATCAATTAAAATTTCACCAACACTAATATCTTTTCTACTTACAAATGCATTATCATCAAATGTTAATACATCTCCGTTATCCATTAAGAAAACATCGTCTTCTTTATAACCAATTTCCATAGCTAATTTTCTTACTCCGTATTGATGACGATAATCACCAATAACAGGAACAATATATTGAGGTTTTAAAATATTAATCATTAATTTAACTTCGTCAGCACTTGCATGTGAGTATGATAGTAATTTTTTATCAATAACTTCAACGCGAGCTTCAGTTCTAAATAAGATATCAACTGTTCTTGCTGCCATTTTTTCTGTTCCAGGAACTGGTGCAGTCATAATGACAATTGTATCACTTTCATTAATATGAATTAAACGATCACTTCTTTTACACATTCTTTGAATCATATAAAATGGCTCATGACGAGAACCAGTAACAAGTGCAACAATATCTCTATCATCATTTTTATTTTTATCATCAATAAATCTTAAGTTTATTAGTGATTCTTCAGGTATTGCTAAGTATCCTTCTTTAATTGCGATATCAACAATTCTTTGAGCTTTACGCCCAATAATTGCGATACGCTTCTTATGAGAAAGTGCAATATCAACAATTCTTTGGATTTTTAATAAATCACTTGAGAATAAAGACACTATAATTCTACCTTCAGCATTAGTAAAGATACTGTTAAGCTTATGATCTAATTCAATATTCATATGACTTTGACTATTTTCACTTGAACCAATTGATTCTACCAATAATGCTAAAACCTTTTTTTCAGTAATTTCATTAATTTTATTAAAGTCAGTTTGATATTTTACATCACCTGATTGATCAAAAGTAAACTCACTCGTATAAACTATTGTTCCTTTTTTAGTTTGTACTGCAATACCTACAGATTCTGGTATTGAGTGAGTCGTGTTAAAGAAAGTAACTCTAACATTTCCAAACTTAATTATACTATTTTGAGTAATTACATTTAGTTGATAATCATCTAAATTGTAATCAGCTTCTTTTAAATTATCTTTAATTAATTCCATTGTAAAGTTTGTTGCATAAACTGGAACATTTAAGTCCCTCAACATATGTGGTAAAGCAGCTATATGATCTTCATGGGCATGTGACATAAAAATACCTTTAACACGGTTTTTTATTTTTACTAATCCACGGTAATCTGGAATAATCTCATCCACACCATATAACTCACTTGTAGGGTATTTAATTCCAGCATCTAAAATAAACAAATCATTGTCTACTTCGATGACAAACATATTTTTACCATTTTCCGCTAGTCCACCTAACGCAAAAAAACGTACTTGACTCATTTTCTATTCACATCCTTATATTTGTAGCGCTTTAGAACATAGTTTATTATAACATACTTGTACTTGATAAATCAAAAATAATTCTTGTAAAATATGGTAAAATAAATATGGTGATAAATATGAAGTATCCAATTAAAAAGTCAAAAGCAATAAAAACAACAAATCATGCAAATTTAGGTATGACTTTGGAGTCTGATATTGATATAACAAACAAATATTATTTAGATAATAATATTGCAGTTATACATAAAAAACCTACTCCTGTCCAAGTTGTTAATGTAAGCTACCCTGCTAGAAATAAAGCCAAGATAACTGAAGCTTACTATAAAACTCCATCTACTACTGATTATAACGGTATATACTTAGGTAAATATCTTGATTTTGATGTTAAAGAAACTAACTCAAAAACCTCATTCCCTTTAAGAAATATCCACGAACACCAAGTAGAACATTTAAGAAATGTAGAAAAACATGGAGGAATAGCTTTTATTATTGTTCATTGGAAACAACAAAATATTTACTATTTAACACCTTTAAAATTAATATTAAACTATTGGGATAAACAAAAGGATGGAAGAAAATCCATCCCTTATTCAGACTTTACACAAGATGCATATGAAATTAAAATATCATATCATCCACGTCTAGATTATTTAAAAATTGTTAAAGAAGTTTACTTTACTTAACGTATTCTTGTATCTAAGTAAATAAAGTTCTTTCTTAATAATATTGCGACTAATAAAGTACCTGCAGTTGAAACTGCCATATAAGGTAAATTATAAGTGACGAATGAAAAGAAGAATGCACCTTTATCAATTACTTCACTAAAGAATAATACTCCTGAAAAACCATGGAAAATATATCTTACGGTTCCACCAAGTAAAACTCCATAAATAATTGCTGTAATATGCCCATTTTGGGCTTTTTCGCTAAATAGACCTGCTATTAGTCCTATTGCCCCAAACGGTAGTAAATAATCCATAAATGGAACACCTAAATGATAAACTACAGCACTACCATCAGTAATCATATTAACTACTGAATATACTAATCCCATTAATAAACCTGCTTTTGCTCCTCTTCTAAATCCAAAGATAAAGATTGGTAACATCGATAGTGAAAAACTTCCACCCATTGGTAATTCTAAACCAGGTATTATTTTAGAAATTAAAGATAAAACTATTGCTAAAGCAGCAAGGACTGATCCTTCTGCCATTACTTTTACTGAAATCTTACTACTAGTTTGTTCTTTTGCAAATAGCAAATATAAGTTAAGAGTTATCATAGTAATGATAATAACTATATTAGCTACTGATAAACCAAATGAGAACATATCGTATTTATCCAAATCAACTGGAAAGATAAATAATAAGAAAACATTAATAATTAAAACTAATGCTAAAATTGAGTTTTCAATATAGCTATTTTTTTTATTATTATCTACTACAATTTCATTACCTTGCTTAAAAATTACTACAAACTTAGTAACAAACCAACTAATTAGTCCTACTAATAAAACAACTGAAATATTAACTAATATTTTACTTGTTAATAAACTCATTGTAGTAAAAACTAATTCCTTACTACCGTCTTCTAACTCAATACGGTCGACAACAACACCATTAAACAATTGAACTAATACAATTGTTGATGTAACAGCTAATACAATAAATAAAAGTGTTTTTATTATTGTATTATTTAATGCTTTTTTTCTATCCACTGTTATTTCCTCCTTAGAAAATAAAAAATTCTTTGGTTTCCCAAAGAAATAGCGACAAAAAAAGGTTAACTTTTTTATCATCTATCCCTCCGCTGGTATAACCCAGATCAGGTTCTTCGGGTCGATTAATAATCCTCTCAGCTTTTACGCTCCCCGTAGTGATCAAAAATATTATAACATGAATGTTTTACTTTTCAATCAATAAGCATTAAATGGTTCTTGTAACAGCAATCTTTTATAAGTATTATCCATTAAAATAGCCCCAATAGGCGCAGTAATTAAAATAGATAATACTGAAATAGTTAATGCTAAAGGTCCGATATCTAACCCTAAAGATAACGCAATTCCACCAATAGAAGCCTGTACAGTTGCTTTTGGTAGATAACTAATAATAATAAAAAGCTTTTCTTTAAAGTTATATTTAGTAAATAATAGTGATAAATAAACACCAATTGTTCTAAATAATAAACCCATAATTAGTAATATAATCGGCATAAACCCACTACTTATTGCATAATTTAGATCAACAGATATACCAACTAAAACAAAAAGCATAATTTCAAAAAATGACCATAAACTATTATAGGATTCATTAAGTACTTTTGCGTTTTCTTTATTTTTAAATAAGATAACTATTCCTATTGTTACTATCGATAATAAAAATGAGATTTGAATATATGGACTTAATAAGTTTTCTAATCCAACTAAAACTAAAGATGTACTAAGTAAAATAAGAGTCTTAGTAAGTTTATTAAAGTTTAACTTTTTAAATAAGTAACTAATTATATAACCAATGACTACGCCTACTAAAACACCTATTATGATTGCTAATGGTATTTGAATAAATGTTAATACATTTAAACTAGACCCTTCGTTTAAACCTAAAAATGCATAAAATAAAATAATTACATATATATCATCAACTGAAGCCCCAGCCATTATTAACTCTGGTATTTGTTTGTTTGTTCCAAATTTTTCATTTTGTAATTTAATCATTCGAGGAACAATAATTGCTGGTGACACTGCAGCAAGAATAGTTCCAATTAATAAAGCCTCTACATAACTTATCTTTAGTAACAATGGACCAAAAATAAGAATACCAATAATTTCAAAAGTTGCAGGTATTAAAGACATTAATATTGCTGGTCTACCTATTTCTTTTAAACTCTTAATATTTAATGATAAACCTGATCTAGTTAGTATTATTACAAGTGCTATTTGTCTAAGACTTGCTGATATATTAATTAAATCTATACTAACTATATTTAATAACGATGGTCCTAATAAAATACCATATATTAACATCCCAACAATTTTAGGAAGTCTAATCTTTTCAAACAATATTCCTACAATAAATCCACCTAATAAAATAATTCCTAAACTTAAAACCATATAAATACCTTCTTTCATTAAAAAACGCCTAACCAAAAAATGGTTAGACGTCATCAGCTTCTTAAAAGCGGTTTTGTATAATACAAGGGAGACAATCATTCCCTATTAATATTATATACTTTTATTTAATTAAAAAAAAGTACTTTTTCTATTTTCATTAAATAGTGAATAATCAATATAGATAGTATAAGTATTTATATCTACCTGTTCAACTACTAATGGACTCCTTAAACTTTCCTGTGACATATAATAATTAAATACTTCTTCAAATAATTCTGGATGATCAATAAATGGATTCCTGTTTTCTTGGTGACTAAAAATGACTTCGTTACGATTAATCTCAAAATCATCAACAGGGTCTTTTAAATGCCAATCTAATAATACCGATAATAATCCAATATATCCATTACCTGACTGATCTTCATTAAATGTTTTAGCAAGTAAAGACTTATCATCAGTTAGTGTAAGAACTTCATACCTTGTTGCCATATACATCAATATTCTAGCAACATCCCCTATTTCTTCATCACCTGGATAATAACTTTCACCTGAGACAACTATGTGTCCAATTGGACTATCTAGAGTTGTGTTTACAAAGTAAAAATTACTCCTTCTTTGGTTAACTGTTCCAATGATAACTCTTAAGTTGTGTAGGTCAGATGCTTGGTTAATAGTGCTGTTTCCAGCTCTATCAACTCCTAGTTTAGAGTTCGCCCATACGTGTTCTCTTTCCCACTCATTGTTTTGATTTAACCAACTAGCATTAACATTACTTCTATCATACATAGATAATGCTCTTCCTTCTAAATAAGGGTGTTTATCACTCTTATCTAAAATATATCTAGCATCACCGTAATTAACACCTTTTGCTGTATTAGTTAATAATTTTCTTAAACCTAGTACTAAAGCTTCATCCTCTAAACCTTTTACATCTTTATAGTATTCTTCTAATAAGTCATCATTACGTTCATAAACTGGATCATCTTTAACTTTATACCATTTAGCAACTAATCTAATATCTTCTGTTATCTTTGAATTAAAGTCAAATTCGCCAAATATATCAGTATTGATTACTGTTTTATACCAACCAATAAACACATAATCGTCTCTAATTGGGTCTTTAATTGGAGTAATAGTTTTACCGTCTTCAGCAATTTCTATAATTACATTTTCTATTTCAAAATGATTTAAGTCAAATTCAACTATGTGTTGTGACTTAGTCCATCTAGCTACCATGATTAAGTCAGATGTAATTGGTGTATTAATATCAAACTTAGTATCACCTAAATACCATCCTTCAAATG
>DATFIG010000058.1:0-11600 GCA_035270345.1 Haploplasma sp. | reverse complement strand
GGATTATACAAAACATTTAATCCAACCAAAGTCTCAAACTGAAAAGGAGTAATAAAGTTAAAGTATTCTTTTGATAATGAGTTTTTTAAATTGTTTTATATAAAAATAAATATTTTTTGAAAGTATCTTTAAATATTAATGGGGATTTTTAAAAAGATAAGATTTAACTATAAATAAAAAAGGGGAAAATAATGGGAGAAAACTATATTAATGAAGAAAATTCAATATCTCTAGTTGAGATATTGAGAGCAATAAAAAAATGGTTTTGGTTTTTAGTAGGTATAACTCTACTTGGAGGATTAGCTTTAGGATTGTATGCCTATTTTCTATCTAAACCATCTTACAAATCTGTTGGTGGAATTATGATTCAAGTACATGAAACAGTGTCTGAGAAGACAAATACAGTTGAATCACAAAGGTTAATTCAATCTTCAATGGATCTATTAACTAAAATTGATATTGTTCAAGCAAGAACGTCTGAAAACTTAGAGAAAAAAGGACATGAAATATCAACAGGAACAATTAAAGCTAATATGGTTGTAAGTAATACTACAGGTAGTTTAATTATTCAAATATCATATAAAGCAAGAGATGCTGAAATTGCTGAGCTTGTTTTAAATGAAATAATATTTTCGTTGATTGAAATTACAAATGATGATGAATATAATATGTCAACGACATTAAAAGGTAATATATCTTATTTATATGTTGCTCCTGCAGTTGATATATCAACAAATAAGGTTTTATTAATTTTAGTTGGTTTAATCTTAGGCGGTATTGTTGGATTAGTAGTGGTATTTACTTTTGAATTAAGTAATAATACATTTAAAACTGCTGATGAGATAGAAAGGGAAGTAAACCTTCAAGTTATTGGGCAAATTCATACATATGATGTAATAAAGCAGGTGAATAAAAATGTTTAGTAGTAATAAGAGAAAAAGAGCAAGAAGAATTGAAGATTATAGTTACTTAGTAGCTAAAGAGCAACCATTATCAATACAAACGGAGAACTTACAAAAAGCAATATTAAACATAGAGTTTTCAAACGTTGATCGTAACTATAAAGTTATTCAAGTAACATCAACAGTTGCTTCAGAAGGTAAAACAACTGTTTTAGCTAATTTAGCTTATTTATTAAAACAGCAGGGCAAAAAAGTTTTAGTATTAGACTTAGATTTAAGAAAGCCAAAAGTGCACCATCTAACAAAAGTACCTAATGAAAATGGAATTACTGATTATTTATTAGGTAATGTAGATTTAGAACAAGTTATTATAAAACATGAATTATTTGATCACATAGTTGCTGGTCAAAGAATTACTACCATTAATAACGCATTAAATTCAGAAAAACTAGTAGATTTATTAACTAATTTAAAAGAAAAATATGATTACATTTTTGTAGATACACCACCAACAAGCGTTGTAGCTGATCCACTTTATACAGCGACTATTGTTGATGCTGTAATATATATTGTTGGACAAAAAATTGCTAAGAAAAAACTAGTGAAACAAGGTATAAAAGAAATTCAAAAAGGAACAACACCAATTGTAGGTATTATTTTATCTCAAATGGAATTAGGAAAGAAAGAATACCATCATTATTACTATTATGAATGATATTAAGTTAATTGATATTCATACACATTTAGTACCAAATGTTGATGATGGAGTTAATTCACTTACTTTAGCAATAGAAATAATAAAATCAATGATTGAAGATGGTGTTAAAGAAATTATTTTAACACCACATAAACAATCAAATCGTTCTAAAGGAACGATTAAGGATATAAAAGAAAGTTTCAAAAGAATAGAAAGTGAAGTTTTTAACCTGGGTTTACCAATTAAAGTTCATTTAGGATATGAACTTAGATATTATACACACTTAAGACCAGACTATCATGATCTAGTAATATCAGACACAAAATACCTTTTCATAGAGTTTGATTCACATTTTGATCCAAACATTGAACAAGTAATAAGCTACATTACTTCACTAGGGTTAAAATTAATTATTGCCCATATAGAAAGGTATAAGTATTTGAAATATAATGACATTGTTTATTTTAGAAACCTTGGAGTATTAGTACAAGTAAATGCAAAAACAATTTATAATCCAACTGGTTTTAGACAAAAGAGATTAATAAGAAAACTATTAAAAAATAAACAAATTGATTTTATTGCTAGTGATGTACATAATGATACAACAAGAACTAGTGATTTAAAAATCGCATATGATAAATTAATGAATAAAGTAGATAAAAAATATTTAAATGATATTTTTTATCAAAATGCATTTGACATTATACACAACTCAAAATAAATAACATTAATGATATGATTCCCTCTCTATAGATGCTATAAATAGTTCATATTTATAGCATCTATGAAGAGGGGATTTTTATTTATAATAAAAAAATCTACCTTCAGTAATATACTAAAGATAGACATAATTAATTTTTAATATAGGATATTAGTTTTTAAATAAAGTGCCAAGTTATTGCAAATGCTCCAATTAAGAAGCAATAGATTGAAAACCAAATTAAGTTTTTTGGTTTAACAAATTTAAATAATATTTTGACAGTAATAAATGTAGCAATAAAACTAAATAAAAAAGCTAATAAGTACCCTGTTACATTAATGCTTTCAGCATTATTGACAGCATCTATAATACCTTTAATTGAGACAGGTACTGATATTACAATATAAGATAAGAATGAAAATTTTAAAACATCTTTAATATCAATCTTTTGACTTAGTCCACCAACTGTTGTTATTCCACTTCTTGATATTCCTGGAAGTATTGCAGCTGTTTGAAATAATCCAATTACAGCGGCATTAGTCCATGTAATTTCATTAGTTACTTTTCTGTTTCTTAACATATACATGATAAGTAATAAAGTAGCGGTAAGTAGTAGTGCTAAACCAACTACTAACAAGTTGCTTGGAATATATTTTTCTAGTAGTAATCCCGCTATACCAACCGGTATTACAGATATTACAAGTTTTAAACTGTAGTCAAATCCTTCTTTAACTTCTGGGTTAGTTCTTTGTTCTTTTTTAAAGATAAACGAACAAAACTTAACAATTAAGTCCCAAATATCTTTTCTAAAAAAATAGAATAATGCGATAAATGAACCTAAGTTTGTAATCATTAAGAAAACACTTAAATTATCTAAATTAATATTTAGTAAATCACTAATGATTATTAAGTGTCCACTACTTGAAACGGGAAATATTTCCGTTACTCCTTGCACAATACCTAATACAATATACTTTATAATTTCAATCATTTTATTAACACCTCTTTGTATATACTTATTAAGTATACTAAATACAATACATTAATACAATGTAATGTGAGATAATCCCTCATAAAATTGACAAAATGGTTTTAAAACTATACAATTGAATAAACATATATAAAAGGAAGAAACTAATATGATCTTAAAAATAATTAAAGGAATTTTAGTTGGTTTGGGTGGGATACTACCAGGGGTAAGTGGCGGAATGATTGCTGCATCATTTAATGTGTATGAAGAACTAATTGGTGCACTTGATGATTTTACAAAAAAACCAATTAAGGCAATAATAAGTATTTGGGAGTATTTAATAGGAATAGCCATTGGGGTGTTATTAGGAATTATCTTAATAGCAACTATTTTTGCTAGGTTTCCAATTCCGATAACACTATTATTTATTGGTTTAATTTTAGGGGGAATACCTGAAATTACTAATAAGTTAAAAGGGCAAAAATTAAATTATAAACATTATTTAACAGCAATAGTGATGATAGGATTAATGATTGGCTTATTATTTTTAAAAGAATTAACAGTTGCTAATTTAGGTTTCTTTCAATATCTATTAGCAGGTTTTTTAATTGCGGTCTCATTAATTGTTCCTGGCTTATCAGGAACAATGATTTTACTTGCTTTAGGAATCTATATAAATATTATGGATACAATTAAATTATTTATTAATTCTGTTTTCACTTTTGATATTAGAAGCGCTTTAAGTTTGTCTCCAGCAATTTTATTAATTGGTTTAGCAGCGGTTATTACATTGATTGGATTAGCAAAACCAATTAACTACTTATTGAAAAATAAAAGTAGTTATTTTAATATTGCTGTATTAGGAATATTGGTAGTTTCACCATTTAATATTATTTGGTCTTTGTATCAAGATAATGACTATGGTTCAAGTTTTAATAATGTTGGAGCCCTAACAATCATTTCAAGTATTATATTATTTGTTATTGGTTTAATTTTAGCTTTAAAATTAAGTAGTTTAGCCAATAAAAAAGAAAGGGATGTTTTAAGTGAAAAATAAATTAAGAACCGCACTAGTTTTCATGGGAATAGATATAGTAGTTATTATTATGTCTTATGTTGCATCAATCCTTGTAGTAAAAGTTATTGGTGGTAATACCGTTTTTGTAAACTTACCACTTGCATTAGCAATTATTGTTTTTGGTAAAATAGTATTTAACTATTTTACAGGTATTTACAATATAATACCAAGACATATTGATTTGAGTGATATGGTAAGAATAGCATTTGTATCAGTATTTACTAATATATCATTAGTACTTATCTTACTAGTACCTGGCGTTCCAGTATTTATGCACAAATCAATCTATGTTTTTATTACAACTTTTGAATTAATTGGTTTGTTAACTTACCGCGTAATAATAAAAGTAATTGTTTATTATATTTCGGTTGCAGCAAGAAATCCTTATAATTCAAAGGTTACCTTAATTATTGGAGCTGGTTCTGGTGGAGAACTTGCAATGAGAGAATTAATCCAAAATAAAGACTTAAACAATTACATTGTTGGTTTCTTAGATGATGATATTAATAAACTTGGTAAGACAATTGCTAATAAGCCAATATTAGGAACAATCAAAGATTTACATCATTTCATTTTAGAATATAACGTTGAAGAAGTTGTTTTAGCAATAAACACTTATCCTATTTCAAAAATAAATGAGTTATTAGAAGTTCTATCATCTTATCCGGAAATAAAATTAAAAAGAATTAGTGTTATTAGTGATTTAAGATCAAATGAGACTTTAAGAATTACTGATATTAATGTTGAAGATTTATTAGAACGTGAAGTAATTGAATTAGATAATCAAGGATTAGTTGGGTTTGTTAAAGACCAAACTGTACTAGTTACAGGTGGTGGAGGTTCGATCGGGAGTGAACTTTGTCGTCAAATTTTCAATTTGAAACCAAAAAAACTTGTAATCTTTGATATCTATGAAAATAATGCTTATGAAATTCAAATGGAATTAGAACGCTTGAAGTATAAAGACAAGTCAATTCAAACTGAATTAGTAGTTTTAATAGGTTCAGTATATAACGAAGTTCGTTTAGAACAAGTGTTTAGTGAACAATTACCAAACATTGTTTTCCATGCTGCTGCATACAAACATGTTCCATTAATGGAAGACAGTCCAGTAGAAGCAATTAGAACAAATGTATTAGGAACTTATAACACAGCTTTATTAGCTGATAAATATAAAGTAAATAAAATGGTTTTAGTTTCTAGTGATAAAGCAGTACGTTCTACAAATGTTATGGGTGCGACAAAACGTTATGCTGAATTAATTATTAGTTATTTTAATACTAAAGGGAATACTAATTATTCCGCAGTACGTTTTGGGAATGTATTAGGTTCTAATGGTAGTGTTATTCCACTATTTAAAAAACAAATTGCAGATGGTGGACCTTTAACTGTTACTCATAAAGAGATTACTAGATACTTCATGACAATACCTGAAGCGGTAGGTTTAATCTTACAAAGTGCAGTTTATGCAAAAGGTGGCGAGATCTTTATTTTAGACATGGGCGAACCAGTTAAAATATATGATTTAGCGAAGAAAATGATTGCTTTAAGCGGTCTTAAACCAAATATAGACATTATGATAGAAGTGTCAGGGCTAAGGCCGGGAGAGAAGTTATACGAAGAATTATTAGTTGACAAAGACAATAATGACTTCTTAACAACAAACCATTCAAGAATCTTTATTGAACCAGTACAAGATACTGATTATTCAAGATTAGATTTAGAATACATTAAAAACAATTATGAACAATTAGATAACGAGCATATTAAAAAAATGATAGCGTATGTTATTGATTCTTATCAAATAGATGGAGATAAAAATGTTGAAAATTCCTAATCATGTTGCTATTATATTAGATGGTAATGGTAGATGGGCAAAAAGACGAGGGTTACCACGTAACCTAGGTCATTACCAAGGAGCTAAAAACTTATTTAATATTGCCAACCATTGTAGTGATCTTGGTGTTAAAGTTTTAACCGTTTATGCATTTAGTACTGAAAACTGGTCAAGACCCGAAGAAGAAGTAAATTACTTAATGGAAAAACCATTAGAGATATTAAATAAAAATGAAGAAAAGCTTGATGACTTAAACTATAAAGTTGTATTTGTAGGTAGAAAAACAGTCATACCAGAGTCAATGCAAGAAGTTGTTAGAAGAGTTGAAGAAAAAACTAAACACAATACTAAGATGGTTTTACAAGTAGCATTAGACTATGGTTCTAAAGAAGAACTAATAAATGCCTTTAACTTATCAAAAAAACCATATAGTGAAGAAGAACTTAGAAAACACTTATATGTTAAACAAGATGTTGATTTATTAATAAGAACGAGCGGAGAACAAAGACTTTCAAATTTCTTATTATGGCAAGCATCTTATGCTGAGTTTGTTTTTGTTAAAAAACACTGGCCTTCATTTAAAGTTAAAGATTTAAATAAAGCAATTAAGATATATAACAAACGTAATCGCCGTTTTGGTGGTTTAGTAAATAATTAATTTAAAGACAAACTTTTGCGAGTTTGTCTTTTTTTAATATCATTTTGATAAAAATATATGCAATTGCACAAATGACAAAACGCAATTGCACAAAAACGTTATAAAATTGAAAAATAGTTTGAATTAAAGATAAATTAATGTTAAAGTGAAATTAACAAAACAGATTAACTAAATATGTAAAAAAGGCCTCATCAAGCCTTCTTTTAACAATGCTTGTGGATAATAGGATACTTTAAAGTATCTAAAAATAAATAAGGAGTGTGTAAAATGAAGAAATTGTTTGGAGTAGTCCTAACGGTATTAGTAGGATTATTATTGGTTGGTTGTAACAGTGATGAAATAGTTATTGTTTCATTTGATGTTAATGGAGGAAGTCCTGAAGTAGTAAGTCAAGAAATACCTTTAGGATCATTTGCAATAGATCCCGAAGTGGATTTAGTTAAAGAAGGATTTACCTTTAATTGTTGGCAGTTAGAAGGTGATGACTTTGAGTTTATAGATACTGAAGTATTAGAAGACATAACATTAGTTGCTTGTTACACAGAGGATAAGAAGGTTACTCTAACTCATGTCTATGATTTTAGTAAATTAGATGAGACTGAAAGTTATGTTAAAGAAGAAACTATCTTTGATGTTAATAATGAATTAACATCAAATATAGATAAGTTCAATAAGCTACATACGATTATTACTACTAATAAGAAACTAGAATTAAGGGGAGCAGTCTTAGCACTTAGGCCTTTTAGTCAACACAAACCAGCTTACTTAGGGACTAATAGTATTATTGAAAATCTAAATAGTATTGAATTATCTTATAATGTATGGGGAAACAAAGATAATCAAATGTTAGAGTTAGTAAAAGGTATTTATTTACAAACATCATCAGATGGTAATAATTGGGAAACTATTAGAGATATTAAAGATGATATTGTCAATAAAGATGAATTTACATCGACGATAAAAGTTGATGTAGAAGAGGGGAACTGTTACTTTAGAATATATGTTGAGCCAACATTAATCCAATCATCAAATACATTTAGAATATTAGTTAATAATATAAAATTCTTTACTAAATAAAGTTCAAGTTGTAAATCATTACGATTTACAACTTTCTTTATTTTTAGTACATTGCAATACTTTGTTAAACGTGATAATATTGTTATGTTCTATTATCGAACAACTGGGGGTATAAATGAAGAAAACAGAAAAAAAGAACGTTAAAATATGGGGAGAAAACATTAACTTAGTTCAATTTTTAATTGGATTATTTATTTCAATAGGTATTTTATTAGTTACACTATTTATTGTAGGTAAGTTAAGTGGTGATTCAAAAGATTTGAAGTTGATTATTGGTCTTATAGCAGTTTTAGTAGCTTTTTTCATTAATCTCTTTTGGATTAAACCAAAAAGAAAAATCGTTGTAAAGGAAGATAACAACGATGACAATTGATTTACTTATAATCATTCAAATGATTGTTGCTGCTTTAGGAGCAACAATTCTATATACAATTATTGGGATTATTCCAGGAACCGATGAAACATCAGTTTTAGTTCCTGTAACAACAGTATTAGTACTGTTAGGTTTACCAGAACTAGTTATCTTAAGTTTCTTTATTGCGGCAATTGTTAGTTTGAACTTAACTGATTCAATTCCAACTGCACTAACAGCAATTCCTGGTGGAGTTATGGCAACACCTTTAGTTGATAGTAGTCAGCATTTAAAAGAAAAAGGACTAACAACTATGAGTATTAAGAAAATGACCTTTGGATCATTAATTGGAACGTTAGTAGCGATTCCAATGGCATTATTAGTTTACTTAGTAGTTCACTTAATAACTAAATATACAGGTTTTGATTTAGCAGGTAACATTAGTAAGTACAATAATGAAATATTTTTTGTAGGGGCAATTATTCTTTCATTATTAAGTAAGAAAAAGATTATTTCTTTATTAGCAATTATTCCTTTTGCTTTTGTAGTATTACTAGCAAGAGGCGATATTATTAATACTGGTGTAAGTATTAGCGGTACACCATTTTTCTTAAGTATTACAACAGGGCCGTTACTTGCAAGTCTAGTAATGTTGTTAATACCTAAATATAAAAAGAAGAGTGAAGTTTATGGTAATCAGGTTATTGAACTTGAAAAGTCCGAAACTGAGACAATTGATTTATTTAAGATCTTAACAGTTAAAGAAGTTAAAGTCTCGATTATATCGAGTATATTAGCAAGTATTACATTTTTCTTATCACCAGTTGGTATGACATTATTAATTGGTGAATCAACAACTAATACTATTAAAGATGAAGACGAAAGAGCACTAACTAAAGTTACCGCTATGAATGCTATTTCCAATTCTGCTTATTTAGCAGGAATAATGATTTCATTGTTAGTGTTTAAGTTTCCAATCTCACCAGCAGCAATTGGACCTGGTGCAGAAATATTAGATCCAAATAATAATTTCATTAACTTGAGTTTATCAAGTTCATTAATAGCGATTATTATTGGAGTTATAATAGCTTTAAGTATAACGGTATATTTATCGTTAAAGTACTCAAGTAAAATGACTGAATTAGTATTTAAATATATTTCACAAGAATCAGTGTTAATCTTATTGTTATCATTAGTATTTTTATTAGTATTTTTAGATGCTGGATTTATTGGAGTATTAATTATCTTAGTAGTAGGTATTATTAGTGGATTTTTAAATAAAGCTGGTGTAACATATGGTGTGCAATTTATGGCGTTTTACGCAGCACCATTAGTCTTACAATGGTTTAACGCAATCTTTTAAAAAGTAGAGGGTATTTATGCAAAGAAATTTAAATTTAATTGGACAAGGTAGTTCAGGAGCAAAGTTAATCTTAATCGGAGAACACGCAGTTGTTTACAACAATCCTGCGATTGCTATACCATTTAATGGATTGAAAACGACTGTTGAAGTATTTAAGTCAAATGATGAACTAACAATTGATTGTTTTTTTCATAAAGGATACTTAAAAGATGGTTCTAATATAATTAATGGTTTAAAAGAATTAATTAAACATATCTTAAAAAGATTTAATGTTAATCCTTACGGATTACATTTTAAAATAACAAGTGATATTATTTCACAAAGAGGACTTGGTTCATCTGCATCAGTAAGTGTTGCGATGGTAAGAGCTTTGTTTGATACTTATGGTTTTGACTTAAGTGATGAATTATTAATCGAGCTAGCCATGTTTGCTGAAAAGATTCATCATACTAATCCAAGTGGATTAGATGTATATACAATGGTTTATCAAAAACCAATTTGGTTTGTTAAAGACCAAGGCTTTAAAGTAGTAGATATTAACTTTGATGGTACTATAATGATCTTAGATAGTGGGATGATGAGTCAAACAAGAATAGCAGTAGAACATGTTGCTACTTTATTCAACCATCAAGAACTAAACTTACTTGAAGAATTTGAATCGCTTAGTACTTTAACTTATCAAAGCTATGAAGCACTAACTAACAATGATGTGGATAAGTTAGGAGTTATCTTAAATGAGTCCCAAACATCATTAGCTAAAATGGAATTAAGTAATGACACTTTAAATAGTTTAATCAATACAGCAATCAATCTAGGTGCACTAGGAGCTAAGCTAACTGGTGGCGGCATGGGCGGTTGTGTTATAGCATTAATTAAGAATGAAAGTGAAGCTAAAAAGATTAGAAAAAAACTTATTAACATTGGAGTATCCAATGTTTGGATATATCCATTAAAGGAGTTAAGTAAATGATAAGAGCACATGTTAACTTTGCCTTAATTAAATACTGGGGAAAACTTAACGATGAGTTAAGATTGCCTTACCAGGCTAGTTTATCATTTACGGTAGATAACCTCTATACAGAAACTAATGTAGTTTACGATGATAACTTAACTAATGATATCGTTACGATAAACGGAGTAACTAATGATCCTATTATGAGCAAGCGAGTTACTAAGTATATGGATTTACTAAGAAAAGAATTAAACTTTAATAAGTATGCAGATATTACATCAACTAACTATGTACCTACAGCTGCAGGACTAGCATCAAGTGCTTCAGCATTTGCAGCTTTAAGTGTTGCTGCTGTTAAAGGGCTTAACTTAGATTTAAGTAATAGTGAATTATCAAGACTAGCAAGGTTAGGTAGTGGTTCAGCTTCACGTTCAATCTTTGGCGGTTTTAGTGTTTGGAACACAGGTGATGATAAAACTAGTGTTGCAACACCACTCAATATTAATTGGCCAGAGTTTAGAATTATTGTTTGTTTTGTTGATACAAATGTTAAATCTCATAGTAGTAGTGTTGCCATGAAAGAATCAGTTCAGAACAAAGAACTATATAATGTTTGGGTTAAAGAATCTAAAATAGATTTAGACAATATGTATCAAGCACTTGATAAAAAAGATATAGACTTAGTAGGAAGTATCGCTGAAAAGAATGCTAATCATATGCATGATTTAGTCGAATCAACAGGTATTACATATAAAACAAAGGAAAGTCATGATGTTATTGATAAAATCCATAACATGAGACAACAAGGTATTAAAGCATACTATACAATGGATGCTGGTCCTAACGTTAAAATTATTACTGTCGCAAATCAAGTAGATCTAATACTTGAAAAATTAGGTAATATAGAAACGTTAGTATGTAAACAAGGTCCAGGAGTAACAATAATATAATAAGCGCATATTTGCGCTTTTTTTTATATACTAGGAAACTTCATAGAATAAATATAAGATTGAA
>DATFIG010000057.1:0-2232 GCA_035270345.1 Haploplasma sp. | reverse complement strand
TATCTTTTTGATAGAAACCATTTCTTGATGTATAAATATAAAATTCTAAATAATTTTCAATAACAGTTGGTGTCTTAACAATTCCAACTAACGATGTTACATTATTGGTTTCATTTAATAATACAATTCCCTTATCAAATTCACTTACATCAACATTTAATATCTTAACCCTAAATGAGTTATAAACAAACTCTTCAATAATGTAATCAAAACTATATTCATAATCACTATAATTTATATCACTTAATAATAAATCATCATTTAAGAATATATCTTCGTTTAATATACCAATTTTATTAATTTCTAAAAACTCATAGAATTTTAATTCTTCATTTTCATTTTGTAAGTAGTTTGATAATGTGATACTTACTTGTTCTCCAGCATCTTTATTAATAGCGATAGTTTCTTGATAGTTAATTAAATTAACATTAAAATTAACTTTACTTCCATCAATAATTCCAAACGGGAAAAGGTTTAAATTATAATCGTCTCCGTTTTCTAACGCTAACCTTAATTCGTTACTTGTATTATAACCTAATTGAAAGCTATTTATCAAGTCGAACTTACCATTTCCATTTGTATAGCTCAATGGAGTAGAATATAATTTTCTATTTATTGGATTATCATCAATACCACTATATCTTTGAATACCAGCTACATAGTTATCTAAAAACTTTCCATGTATCATCATTGTAAATCTACTTTTAACCCAAGCCATACGCATTAGATAACTTCTATTATCAATATCAACTAAACCATACATAATCTTATTAATTTTATTATTGTTATCAATGTTTTTACTAAATAAATTGTATTTAATGAAGTCTAAATTAGAACTTTTAATTTCGTTTGTATATTTAAAGTTTTGGTATTTACTAAATATTAAATAGTTTTCTAAATATACTTCACGTTTAACATATTCATAAGGAATGTTATAACGTTCAAAACTAACAGGCAATCTTATATCTTCGTTTTGTAATATAAAGTTTTCTTGAACTACATATTCAACTTCTACAACATCATTTCTAATAAAGTAATTACAAGTTGTTATATATAAATTATCATTAATAATACTATTAACTGGTATAGCACTTGCTATATTAGAGTGTGTTTCGTTAAATGCTAACTTAACATTACCTTTACGTTCCATTTCATTTCTTAAAATACTTTCGTTATCTTTATAACTAACAAGTTTATCGTTGATATTAAGTTTCTTTTCCCAGTTTAAACCTTTTCTATTACCCATATTACTTGCATATTTAGTAGTAACTTCATCAAAAATCGGAACATAAGTTAAGTGTAATTGATATCTTTGTATATCAACTAAATATTTATTTGGTATATCAACTAAATGTTTATTTGGTATTGAAACATCTTTCCCTATTGGATCGCTTAACGTTTGATAACCTAATGTAATAAGCATTTCAATAACTGCATATTCAGGAATTTCAGGAGTTGAATAACCAATTAAAGATGAAAAATTTTAATCAGGTATTTGTTCTCCTATATTGAATAAACCAGTAACTACATTACTACCACTCTTATAACTTAATCTGTTAGCTTGCGTAAGTAAACTAATATCTGCTCTCGTTGATAACTCATCATTCTTGATATTTCCCTTTAAACTAATGTTTGGAAAACTACTATAAATATCACTTTCATACAACATACTTGTTATATCCCAATAGTAGTCTTTACCCATATTAGTTTTAACAACTTCTTCCCCGTAATTTAATTCAAAATCAGGAGTATATAAAATACCATTACTTACATAATATATATTATTACTTGTTAAAAATCCACCAGACTTCTCATCAATATGAGAAAACTCTAAACTCGTGCTTGATAGTGGTAGTATTTCAGTTATAAAATCATCTTGACTTACCAAGTTTTTACTACTACTTACGACCTTGTCATAGTAGTCATCACTTATTTGTTCTGCTTGAACTCCGTTAACATCTCCAAAGTCTATATAACGTGATATACGGGTTGTTTTGCTATATGTGATAGTATAGTCGTTTTTAAGAACAGGACGCAAATTAACGTATTTAAACGCCCTTACAAGCAATTCCCTTAATGTATAACTGCTCCACTCCCCTTCTTTTGCTGTAACATCTAATAAAACCTTAACTTCATCATCTAATTTAACCTTTTTTCTTGAATTAAAGTTGTAATCAAAGATTGCTTTTTCTACAAACTCCAGTAAAGTAGTTTTTTTCTCTTCTAAAGCAT
>DATFIG010000056.1:0-5615 GCA_035270345.1 Haploplasma sp. | reverse complement strand
TAGAGCAACTGAACGTTCATTTATCAATAAAAAAGAAATAAATATAAAAAATAAAATCGTTGATTGAAAACCATTTAAAACATATTCATCATCTATCATACCTTTTTTTATAATTGTTGAGATTATAAAGACTAACATTATTAAATATAAAATTATATTAGAGATAAATGCAATTATTAAAGAGCTTAATGCTCTTTTTTTTATAAGTTCACTTTTCATAATATCACCTTATTAAATTATATCTTAACTTTACATTAATAACAAATATGGGAAAATAATAAAGCCATTTCAAATTAATGAAATGGCTTTAGATTAAAACTTATCAAATAAAATACTATCTTCCGGCATGTTTAATTCTTGTAGTACATTAATACAAGCATCAATCATTCCTGGTGACCCACATAGATATGCTTCAGAGTTAGTTAAGTCTCCGGCAATCCTTCTAACCACATCTGTAATTAAACCTTTTTCACCTTTCCATGTTTCATCATCATCTGAATGAGATAAAGCAGGAATATATTCAAAGTTCGGATACTGTTTAGAAAGCTCCATTAATTCTTCGGTTAAAAATAGATCTTCTTGTGTTCTAGCACCAAAGAAATATTTAATATTTCTTTTCATACCACGTTCTTTTAAGTGATCTAAAATTGACTTAATTGGCGCCATTCCAGAACCACCTGCAATACAAATAATATCCTTATTAGAATCTTCTTGTAGATAAAAATCTCCAAATGGTCCATCAATATTAATTGTATCACCAACAATTAAGGCTTTATGAACAAAAGTTGTTGCTTCACCTTTATAAACTTGACGAATCATTAATTCTAAGTGTGTATTATCAGAAGGTGCTGATGCAATTGAGTATGCACGAACAACTTCGATACCTGGAACAGTAATTTGAATAAATTGGCCTGGTTTGAAATCAATTGAACTTGGTTCAATTAGTTCAAATCTAACTCGCTTAATGTCATAAGTCAAGTCTTCTAGTTCCACTACCTTCGCTTTAAATATTTGAGCATTTAGAAGGCCCGGAGGTAGTGATATTTTCAAATCTGTTTGTACCTTAACTTGGCAAGATAATCTTACCCCTTCAGCTTCTTCTTTTTTATTGATAAATGAACGTTCAGTTGCTCTAATTGGTGTACCGCCTTCGATTAACTTGAACTTACAAGTACCACATGTACCTTTGCCACCACACGATGATGGTAAGTGGATCTTGTTATCATTTAATGCATTTAACACTGTTGTATCACCAACAACAGGTATTTGTGTATCTTCGTTAACTGTAATAGTTTTTGAACCACTACTACCTAAAACTTTTTCCATTAATATTAAAAATAGTGTAATTACAACTAACACTCCAATTAAAATTAGTGCTGTATATAAATAATTCATCTCTGCCTCCTTATAAACTAGCTATGCCAGTAAATCCAATAAAGGCTAAAGCCATAATTCCAAGTACTACAAAGGCAATTCCTTTACCTTTTAAACCACGTGGTACATCACTTTGCTTCGCCATTTTCTCTCTAATACCTGCTAATAGAACTATCGCTAACATCCAACCTAAACCAGATCCTAGTGAGAATGCTGTAGTTTGTACAAAGTTATATTCTTTAGTAACAAAGAATAATGAAACTGCTAATACAACACAGTTAACTGTAATAAGCGGTAAGTATATCCCAAATGCTGAATGCAGTGATGGAATATATTTTTCTAAAAACATTTCTAAAAATTGTACTGTTGCTGCAATAGTAATAATGAATACTAATAATGCTAAATTAGTAGTTCCTGTTTTTTGTAGTAATAAGTAAATTGGGTAGTTAATCATCCCTGTTAAAGTTACAACAAACACTACTGCAACACCCATACCAATTGCATTTTTAACATTAGTTGAAATTGCAATTAAAGAACACATACCTAAAATATACACTAATGCGATATTGTGGTTTAAGATTGAAGCTACAATAATTTCAATAAAATTACCCATTAATTTCTTCCTCCTCTAATTCCTCAACAACGTCATCTTCTTCATAGTATTTAGTTAACTCTCTAATTCCCCACACAAATAGTGCTAAGATAAAGAATCCACCTGGTGCCATTGCCATTACTGTCCATTTAGTAAAGTTTGGTCCCATAACTTGAATGTTAAAGAACGTTCCAAATGCTAAGATTTCTCTTACACCTGCTACTAATACTAAAACTAATGTATAACCCATACCACTAGCAAATCCGTCAATAATAGAATATCTAACCGGGTTCTTAACAGCATAAGCTTCAGCTCTACCCATTACAATACAGTTAGTAATAATTAGTCCTACATAAGCACCTAAGTTTTTTGCAATCGCTGGGAAGAATCCTTGTAAGAACATATCTACAGCAATAACAAATACTGAAATAATAACCATATATGTAACCATTCTAAGTTTAGAAGGAATAACATTACGTAATGCCGATACTACTGCTGATGAAGCCATAATTACAAATGTAACACCAATCCCCATTGCAATAGCATTTTCAACTTTATTTGTAACAGCAAGTGCTGAACAAATACCTAATACAGAAATAACGATTGGATTATTTCTTGATATTCCATCTTTTAAGATGTTATACCATTTTGTATATCTAACTCTAATCCATTTTTTCATCTTATTTCCCTCCCTTAAAATCTACTAAGAATAATTGATATTGTTCTTGTAGAGATTTATTAAAGTCTTTTGCTGTTAATGTAGCTGAAGATTCACCATCAATACTTCCATCTATAGTTCCATCAATATCCCCTAATTTAAAAATAACCTTAGTAATATTTTTTCCAATAGCACGATCTAAAACTTCTTTAATTAAAAAGAATCTTTTACCCCATTCAGTTCCTTCGTCAAATGAAACTTTTATGTTTGCTACAGTTTCTAAGTCAGAATGTAATGTAACAATAACATCCACATCTTGTAAAGATGCCCCTAAACTTCCAAAACGCATTTCAGTTGTATAAGTATATGTCACTTCTCCTGTTACTTTATGAGTAACAAAGAATCTTCCATTATTAGTAATAACATTAAAATTTTCATTAAATAGCGTTAAAACATCTTCCAATGTTTCTTCATTATAAGTAATTTCATATTGATTTAGATATACAACACGTTCTTCCAAAGTAAATGTAAACTTGTTTTCTAATTCTTTAAATGCATCAAAGTACTTAGCATGTGAAGTTTTTAAACCTTCATTTAAAACATTAGGTGTTACTGTAACGCCAGCAATTCCATCGATTTCACCATCAGGATTATCTGTATGCTTGAATAAACCACCTTTGATACTTAAACCAATCGCTTTGTCAAGAAATTCTTTTTCAAGTAAAGGCGCTCCCCAAACTTCACCATGATTGATAACTTTAATTCTAACAATTGTTTCAAAATCATTTGCTAACGTTAACACACCTGTAATTGGTGTATTTGGATTTCCACCTTGGTTAATACCTGGAGGTGTAATAAATTCAAATGAGAAACTACCTGTTGCTAAGTGTTCATAAATTGTTAAATCTCCACTCGTATGAGCTTTAAAGTTTTCATTAAAGATAATCTCTATTTTTCTATTATCATTAGTAAAGTCATAATTATGAGAATCTAAAATAGCTTTTAATACTATTTCATCTTCAGTTAAAACTCCACCACCACGGTAAGCCATATAATATAAATTATGAGTTTCATTTAAAATTTTCTCAAATGCAACTGATGTTCCTGTTGCTCCTGTAATTTGGTCAATTTCATTATCAGCATCAGTTGGCTCTTTCATAATCTTAATTGATGGATCAAACTTCTTACCAACAAATCTAGCTAAGAATTGTTTTTCACCTACTACAGCACCTAATCCAGGAGTTTCTTCTTGTTCTAAAACAACTATATTAACAATTGTAATAAAGTCCTCTTCAACTGTTAAAACACCTCTAATTGGTCCCCATAGTCCGTTACCACCATATCTAAAGCTAATGTTACCAGTAACTTTATGTGCAAAAATTTCTAATCCTAGAGATTCATCCTCTGGATATTGAACTTCAATAACTTCTTCAAAAATTTCATTAATATTTGTACTGTTATATTCAGTACCATTTGCATCTAATATTGTTTCTTGGAATTCTCTTAACTTATTAGCTTCGATTCTAGATTTAGTTAGTGCATCAACACCAATTAAAACTCCAGCCGAGATAACTCCTAAAGCAACAATAAAAATAAACATTTTAATGTATTCTCTCATATTAGTTCCTCACTTATAACTTTTGGTTCACTAATACGTTTTCTTGGTTCTTCAATTTTATCAATTAAAGGTGCAAGCATATTCATAATGATAATAGCAAATACTACCCCTTCAGGATATGCTGACATTGTTCTAATTAAGAACGTAAAGAATCCTAAACCGACCGCATAAATAACACGACCGATTGGATACTTAGCAATTGTTGCTTCATCTGTAGCAGCAAAGAATGCTCCTAACATTAATGTTCCTACAAATAATGAATCAAGTGGATCACTCACTCCTTGCATACCAAATGCTTTTGCTAAATATGTAATTAAGAAAAACGACAATATATAGAAGAATGGAATCTTCCAGTCAATAACTTTATATAAGATTAACACTACTCCTAATCCAATTATAAGTAGTCTAAATGTTTCTCCTACCATTCCATTAGTATTTCCTAGTAACAGATCTTTATAAGTTCCTATACTAGATCCAGCTTTTAGTAAATTTGCTGTAAAATCAGCATTATTCATTAATGGTAAAAACGATATAGTCACAAATAGTATTCCTACTAATGCAGGACTAAAGACATATTTACCTGCTCCCCCAAATAATAATTTACCGAATAAAACGGCAAAAATTGTTCCAGATATAACAAGCCATATTGGAACTGTTACTGGTAGAAACATCACAAATAAGATTGGTGTAACTAACCATTCTATATAGTTCATCTTCTCTTTTTTAACTAATGCAAAAGCCACTTCGAAAACTGCACCAGATAGTATTGCTGCAATTAGCATGTATAAAACTTTGATGCCAAAGATTGCAATTGAAAAGAGACTCAACACTAATAGCGTAGTAACAAAGATGTATAATTTTTTATTAGTATCCCTCATTTTTTTAACTCCTTTTTATTATTTATAAAAACATTATATCATTAAGGCATTAAAAACATATGTAAAGTTGTAATTAAAATGTGATTATAAAGGGATTTGGAAACTATTTATATTTAATATAAGTAAGCGTTATCAAATGGATAAAAAAAAGACTCTTTTCTTCAGAAAAAAGTCATAATCAAACTTTAAATAGATAAACTTTATAAGGTTTAATTCTTAGTTTCGTTAACTAAAAATCACCTGTTATATTTATCGATTAAATTATAAAATTCTGTCTCATCATATAGTCTATTTCTATTTCTGTAATAGTTACCATCTTTAATTCTTCCTGTTGTTAAAACATTAATTTTAACTGAATATTTCTCATAATTAATTATGATGTGTTTTTTGATTTTAAGACTAATTGTAGCAGAGTGATTTTTATAAACTATAGAGTTTAAGTCTTTCACAAAACTAACTAAATCACTTTCACTTACTTGATAAACTAGATCCTGT
>DATFIG010000055.1:0-2748 GCA_035270345.1 Haploplasma sp. | reverse complement strand
GTATTAGGCACGCCGCCAGCGTTCATCCTGAGCCAGGATCAAACTCTCCATTTAATATTTTAATTGAAAATTTTGATTTGCTCATTAATTTTTTTATTACTTTTTATTACGCTCTCATCATCATTCAGTTTTCAAAGATTTTCCTTTCGCTCTTTCAAGCGACTTAATTAGTATATCAATAATAAATCGTAATGTCAACACTTTAGTGTCACTTTAATTACTTTTTATTAAAGATGGTGGAGGGAGGCAGATTCGAACTGCCGAACCGTTAGGAACAGATTTACAGTCTGCCGCGTTTAGCCACTTCGCTATCCCTCCGTTTTGTCTTGCTTATCTATTGTATAATAACATTTTTTAAAATGCAACCTTTTTATTAACAAAATTGCATTTTTTAATGTTAATTTATGTTATTTTGTTTTTTTACGCTTGTCTATCTCACTAGGCAGTAAAGAAATGACTCTTTCACACCCTAAACACTCAAGTTTAACGTCAACACCAGTCTTAATTACTTGCCATTTGTTAGATCCACAAGCGTGATTTTTCTTAAAAGTTAATACATCATTAATTTGAAATCGCATTTTTTATTAATAACTCCACTAATTTTTTCAATTCTTCTTCATCTTCCACCTTCAAAATGACACGATCATTTTTAATTTGGACCTTAGAATTATAATATTTGTTTAAAAGATTTCTCTCTTCTTTATAATTATTAGTTAAATTTGCTTTTTTTATTTCTGTTTTTTTGTTTTCATCTTCAGTTAATTCTTCAATTGCTCTTACACTTAAGTTCTCATTTAAGATTTTATTAGCATATTCTATTATAGTAGCTTCATCTTTTAGCTTACTTAATGTTCTAGCATGTCCCATTGAGATGTTCTTTTTATTAATCATTTCTTGAACTTCTTCAGGCAAACGTAGTAATCCTATTGTGTTGGTTATATAAGATCTAGACTTACCTACCTTACTAGCAAGTTCGTTTTGAGTAATTTTTAGTTCATTGATCATTAAATCATACGCAAAAGCTTCTTCCATCGGAGTTAAGTCTTCACGTTGCAAGTTCTCAGCTAAACTAATTTCAGCCACCTTAGCATCTGTATAGTTTCTAATAACTGCAGGTATTCTTGTTAAACCAACTTGTTTTGAGGCTCTAAAGCGTCTCTCACCAGATACTATTAAGTATCCTTCAGTTGTTTTCTTTAATATAATCGGTTGAAACACTCCATGCTCTTCAATTGAACGAGCAAGTTCATCGATTTTTTCTTGATCAAAGTATTTTCTTGGCTGATAAGGGTTAGGTTTGATTTCTTCTAACTTAATTTCTAAAATAACTTCACCATCTAATAACTTATCAACATTATGTTCATTAAACAAGTCTTGTAAGCCTCGGCCTACTAATTTATTTTTTGGGTCCATTGTTTTTGATTACCTCCTTAGCTAATGCTTTGTATAAACGTGCGGAAGGTGCTTTTGAATTATATGTAAGAATAGGCACTCCATAAGTTGGTGCAACTTGTGCAGCAACATTACTTGTAATAATAGTATCAAATACACCTGTTCCGAAGTGAGTTTTAACTTCATGAACTATTTCCCAACCAGCTTTCGTTCTCTTATCAAGCATAGTTAGCAATACTCCTTCAACTTCTAAGTTACGGTTATTAATTTTTAAGTTCTTTTGAACAATTAATATCGTATTTAATAATTGAGTAAGTCCATCAATTGCTAAAAACTGACATTGAACTGGGATTAAAACAGAATCAGCTGCATATAATGAAGCTAGTGTTAATAATCCAAGGCTCGGGGGACAATCTAAAATTATAAAGTCATAGTTCGCTTTAATCGGTGCTAGTGCTTCATGAAGTACATAGTTACGATCATTATAATCAATCTTAACTTCAGCATTAGCAAGTTCAATTGTCGCTGGTATAACATCTAAATTTATTTTCTCTAATGTAATAATACTGTTTTCTACAGAAACCTTATGCATTAGTACATCATAGATAGTTGAATATAATAAACTTCTATTAATACCAAGGCTGGTTGTTGCAGAACTTTGAGGATCCATATCAACTAGCAAAACTTTTTTCCCATAAAAAGCTAAAGATGCTGCAAGGTTTACACTTGTTGTAGTCTTGCCTACTCCACCTTTTTGATTTGAAATTGCAATTATTTTGCCCATTGTACTTCTCCTTCTTATAATGGATTCTTTAATATTTCCTGGTATAACCTAGGGTATCCATTCACGTGTTTTTCTTTATTTATAATATAGATACTTCTTAAGCCATAATCAGCTGGTAATTCTAAGTATTTCTTTTGAATTACTTTACCACCAGTTACTTTAATTGCATTTGTAGCTGCAACTAACTCTTCATCACCTTTAGAACCTTTCATAGCAATAAAACTTCCACCTTCTTTTAGCATTGGTAATGCTAATTCAGTAATTAAAGTTAAATTACCTAAAGCTCTTGCTGTTACATAGTCAAACTTAGCTTGGTTTTTAATACCATAGTCTTCAATACGACTATGGACTAATGTTACATCAGTAAGCTCTAGTAAATCAACAAGTTCTTGTAAGAATCTAATTCTTTTATTTGAAGAATCAATTATCGTAACCTTTAAATTAGGATTAATAATCTTTAATGGAATCGAGGGAAACCCTGCTCCACTCCCCATGTCACAAATACTACCATCTGTTTTAAAGATAAAATCATTAATTGTTAGTGAATCATAAAAGTGTTTATAGTAAACATC
>DATFIG010000054.1:0-2505 GCA_035270345.1 Haploplasma sp. | reverse complement strand
ATATCAAAATCTTCTGATTTAGATCTTAATTTAAGTTCTTTTTGACTTAGTCGATAACTATCTGTAGCAACTACATATAAGTTATTATCACTATACTTAAAATTAACACCTGTTAAGATTGGTCTTTTTTCTGATAAAGCAGAAGCATAGCTTGTTTCTCTAATAATTGTTTTTAGTAGTTCTGAATCAATTATTAAAGGTTCAGTTGTTCCATCTAAGAAATCAACTTCAGGATAATCACTTGCATCCATCAGTCTTAATTTAAATTCAGAACGATCTGCTTTAATTACGATTATACGATCTTCAATTAAAGTAAATTCCATTCTATTAGAAGTAACTTTTCTAACAATATCAATTAAATATTTACCAGGAATAGTAACAATACCTGTTTTGTCGATTGATAAGTCTTCACCATCAACCATTAGTTGAATAGCAATATCATGGTTACTAGTAGTTAAGATAATATGGTCTTGTCTAACTTCAAATTTTATATTAGTTAATATTGGTAAAGGTGTTCTGTTAGGTAAACCTTTTTGCATGATGATTAAATTATTTAATAATGTATCTCTGTTAATTGAAAAAGTCATTTTATTTTTTCTCCTTTTATATTGTTTATTTTAAGTTTATTATTATTAGTCAATGTGGATAAGTGGATAAGTATACTTAATCGCTCCATATATGGGTTATTATACCATGTTTAATCCACAAAGCACACACATTTGGAATGTTTATAAGTTTAGGTTTAATTTTTTAGATATCGTTTGAATTGCTACTTTTAGTGAGTCATCGAACTTTAATTCGTTCTCAATTTTCTCACAAGCAGTTAATACTGTTGAGTGATCTCGACCACCAAATAAACCACCAATTGCCGTATACGGAATACCGTAATTGTCTTTTATTATATACATTGCGATATGTCTAGGTAGTACATACTTAGCTTTTCTACTCTTACCAATTAAATCATCAACGGTAATACCGTAAAAGTCAGCTACAACACTTAATAACTTGTCATAATTGTTTTGATTTAATGAATTACTCTTTTTTCTTGTTTTTAATAAAGGATCTAAAGCTTCTTTAGCAGCATCTAGTGTTAAATCTAAATTATTAGCTAAACAATAAAATAAAACTCGTTTTAATGCCCCTTCTAACTCTCTAATATTATTAACAAAAGCAGAAGCAATAAAATCTAATATTTCATTACTAATATCATGTGTATCTGAAGCCTCATTCATTAATTTACGTCTTAAAATTTCAACACGATGTTCTTGATCAGGTACTTGAATATCAACTGTAAGTCCAACCTCAAATCTTGATGTTAAACGAGTCATAATATCCTTTAATTCTGATGCTGGTTTATCACTTGTAATAACAATTTGTTTATTATTTTGATATAGAAGATCAAAAAGTTTAAAAAATTCGCCTTGACTCCTTTTTGCACCTGCTAAAAATTGAATATCATCTACCAATAACACGTCTATTTCGCGGTATTTGGCATAAAAGTCATCCATTTTACCTTTTTGTACTAAAGATGCATAATCCTCAATAAAAGTGTTTGCTTTTACAAATAAAACACGTGCAGTAACATTACTATCTAAGATATAGTTACCAATCGCTTGCATTAAGTGAGTTTTACCTAATCCAACATCCCCAAAAATGTATAGTGGGTTTGCAACCATTCCTGGTTGATCAGCAACTTTCATTGCCATTCTAAATGGAAACATGTTACTTTTACCAACTACAAAGTTGTCAAAAGAATAAGTTGCATTTAAGTTACCAGAACGGTATTTTTCCTCTAAATTTCGTTCAGCACTAACTAAAGTTTCTTCAGGTATTAGTTCTTCTTGTGTAACGAATTTAAAACGAACTTTTTCTTTGAAAAGTGATTCAGCAAGTTCATTAATCTTTAATAAATAAAATTTATTAATACGATTTTTAATAAAATCATTAGAGACTAATATAAATATATTACCATTATTATATTTATGTGTATTTTTTATTGGCTCAAAGATATCTTGGTAGTTTTCTTCCTCTAAACTATTTTCGAGTTCAACTAAGATCTTCTGCCAGAGCTCGTCGTAAATATTCATAATATTCCCCCTTATATTTTTCATATTTATAATATCACAAAAAGAAAAACATAATTTAAAAACTTATCCACGCAATTTGTGGATAACTTTATATCTGAATACTTTATCCACAGTAAAATGTGGATAAATATTTATTAGAAATGCGACTAATAAGCCAACAAGTTAGTTTTAAACATACCCACATTTACTTAAAAAAGACATTTTTTGTGGGGAAAGTTATCCACATTACTTGAGTATTTAACTAAATTCTTTACATTTTATATCAAAATATGGTGATTTTTAAGACTTATCCACAAAACAAAAATATTTTATTCACTGATTTTATTTTTAATAATACATAATCTGTATAAATGTTTTATATAAATTAGTCTTGATTAGTTACTTTAACAAATTAAGTTATTATCAATAAAGAGAGGGA
>DATFIG010000053.1:0-5951 GCA_035270345.1 Haploplasma sp. | reverse complement strand
GTTTAACTGGAATTATTGTTGCTGATTTAGGAACGATGATTTTATTAGAATCAATGGGTTTAAACAATAAAGTTGTTTATAATCCAGAAACATTATTAACAAATGAAATAGATTTTAACTTTTTAAGTTCTAATAATATATTAGGTGCTTATATAGCTAAAGAGATTACTGTTGAAGAAGTGATTAGTATTGGTAAAAATAAGAAGTATCAAATGTTCATGGTTGGTCATGGTCATTTAAATATGTTTTACTCTAAACGCTATTTATTAGATAATTATAGCGAATTAATTAATAAAGCGAATAGTTATTATACTAATTCACAAACTTTGAAAATTGTTGAACCAAAACGTGCTGATTCACCATTTCCAATCTTACAAGATGAAGCTGGAACACATGTATTTAGAAGTAAGGTAATGAACTCATTTCCATTCTTTAATGACTTAAGTAGTGTAGTTGATTATTTTATTATTGATACAATCTTTAAAGATGATAATTATGGTTATGAAATTTTAAAAATGTATAGTAATTGTGATCTTAATCAAGCTGATGCTTTAAAAGTTAAGTATGATGAAACATGGGATGAAGGATTTTTAAACAATAAAACATATTATAAAAGGAAAGTGAAATAATGATAGAATTATTAGCACCTGCAGGTGATTTAGAAAAATTAAAAACAGCATTAATTTACGGAGCTGATGCAGTCTTTGTTGGTGGACAAAACTTTTCTTTAAGAGCAAGAGCTTCAAACTTTTCAATTGATGATATTAAAGAAGCTACTGACTTTGCTCATAATTTAGGTAAGAAAGTTTATGTTACTACTAACATTATTCCTCATGAGGAAGATTTAGAAGGATTAGTACCGTATTTAAAAGCATTAGAATCAGTTAATGTTGATGCTATTATTACAGCATCACCATCAATTATTACAGCAGCTTTAGAAAATACTAATTTAGAAGTACACCTTTCAACACAACAATCAGCAATTAATGCTAATACAGTTAACTTTTGGTATAACAAAGGGGTTAAACGCATTGTTTTAGGTCGTGAGTTAACAATTGGTGAAATTGATTTACTAAAACAAAACACTGAAGCTGATATTGAAGTATTTATTCATGGTGGTATGTGTATGAGTTATTCAGGTCGTTGTAGTTTATCTGACAATATGACAGGACGTGACGCAAACCGTGGTGGTTGTGCACACAGTTGTCGTTGGAACTATACATTACAAGATAATGGTGTTAGTGAAGAGCAATCATTTTCGATGTCTTCAAAAGACTTACAAGCATTAAGACAAACAACATATTTAATTGATGCTAATGTAGCGAGTTTAAAAATTGAAGGACGTATGAAATCACAACACTACATTGCAACAGTAGTAAAAGCATATCGTGAATTAATTGATGAATATTACCAAAATGGTAAAGTAGCAGATTTTAGCATTTATGAAGAAGCAATTAGTCGTGCAGAAAATAGAGAAACATCATTTGGTTATTTAGAAGGTCTTCCTGGTTTAGAACAACAACTATATGTTGGACAACAAGAAAAACCAAACCAAGATTTCATTGGTTTAGTGTTAGATAAAAAAGATAACTTAACTGTTGTTGAACAAAGAAACTTCTTTTCAATTGGTGATAAAATTGAAGTGTTTAGCCCAAATGGTGAAAATAGATACTTTACACTAGAAAAAATGTATGATGAAGAAATGGAATTACTTGAAGTAGCAAGAAGACCAAAGACTAAATTATATATTGAAGTACCGTTCGAAGTTGAACCATATTCAATGTTTAGAAAAGCCTTATAATGATTAAAGTATTAGTTATTGATAATAAAGAATTACCTTATAAGATTGTAGTTAAAAACAATAAAAATACTTATATTCGTTTTAAAGATGATCATATTGAGGTTTCTAAATCAAAACATGTTTCAACCAAAGATGTTATAAAACTAATGGAAACAAACTTTGATAAGTACTATAACAAGTTTATGACACTTCAAAAGTCTGTTCCATTAGAAAATGAAATTATTTTGGAAGGTAAAACATATGAGATAGACTTATTTAAAGCAAGTAAGTTTTCATATGTTATCCATGGTGATACAGTAAAAATTGGAACTAATAAGACAGATTTAGAAGTCATTAAAAAAATGGTTTATAAAGATTATCTTTCAAAAATGATTGAATTGATTAAACCTAAATATGAAACAGTATTAAAAGAATTTAAGATTGCTCCAAGAGAGATCAAGTTAGGATTTTTTAAAACAAAGTTTGGTTCATATCATCGTTTAAGTGATATTATCAAACTAAATATTGTTTTAGCTAAAGTAGATATGAATTATTTATACTATGTTATTATGCATGAGTATGCACATACGAAAGTATTTAATCATAGTAAAGACTTTTATAACTTATTAGAACAATTAATGCCAAATTATCGTTACTACGATAAAAACTTAAAAAAAATATCCATTTGGATATAAAAATGATATAATAATACAATGTAAAGTAGGAGGTATATACTATGTCAACAAAAAGAGTATATGAATTAACACAGGATGGTGTTGATAAATTAAGAGAAGAACTTACTGATCTAATTGATAACAAACGTCCACAAAACTTAGCAATGCTTAAAGAAGCACGTGCGCAAGGGGACTTATCAGAAAACGCGGACTATGATGCTGCTCGTGATGAACAAGCAAAAATTGAAGGTCGTGTTGCTGAAATTGAAAGAATCTTAAAAAATACTAAAATCATTAAAACAAGCGATAAAGATAATATAGAAATTGGTAAAGTAGTAAAAGTTAAATATCTTGAAACAGGTTTAGTTTCAGAATTTAGATTAGTTGGTACTTTAGAAGCTAATCCAATGGAAAATAAAATATCAATTGATTCACCAATTGGACGTGTTTTACTTGGGCATGAAAAAGGCGCTAAAGTAACAATGAGAACACCAATGAACGAAACTTATAATATTGAGATTTTGGAAGTAAGTAATGAAGCTTTATAAAAAAATTATTCCGACTCAAACAGTTTTAACAGTTAGGGACATTAATTTTGATAAATTAAAAGAACAAGGAGTTAAAGCCTTGTTTTTTGACTTAGATAACACTTTAATACCTTATGATATTAATCTTATTCCAGAAGACATTAAAGCCTTCTTAGAGGATTTAAATAAGGATTTTAAGGTTGTTGTTGTTTCAAACTCAAGACAAAAACGTGTTGGTTATGCAACAAGTAGTCTTGAAGGAATTCCTTATGTTAAGTTTAGTCGTAAACCTTTAAAGTTTGGGTTTAAAAAAGCATTAAAATTAGCTAATGTTAAAGCTGGTGAGGTTGCTATTATAGGTGACCAACTAATGACTGATATATTTGGAGCTAATCGCTTAAAAGCTCATACAGCTATATTAGTATTTCCGATTAAGCAAAAAAGTGATCACATCTTAACAAGATTTAATCGTAAGATTGAAAATCGCTTTATTAAAAAGGTTGCTAAGAAGCACCCTGAGATTTATAACGAGGTGTTAAAAGACTATGCCGAATCAAAATAATTGTTTAGGTTGTGGTACTTTAAAACAATCAAATAATAAAGATGAATTAGGTTATGTCATTAATGTGACTCATGATTATTGTTTAGACTGTTTTAAACTTGCTAACTACGGAGAAAACAAGACACATCGTCACCCTGAGAAGTATTTAGATATTAAAGAAAATAGTTTAGTGTTAATTCTACAATCAGTTATGCAATTAGACTTATTATTTTCATTACCAATTGAAAGAATACAACCTAATGCTAAATATATTTATGTAATTAATCAATTAGATTTATTACCAAAAGATACTAACTTAGATCATTTATATAATAATATTCATTTACTAGCTAAGAAGAATCGTGTTAGTTATGAAGATATTATTTTTATGTCTGCTTTAAATCCTGGTGATATTGAAAATCTAAAAGACTACTTATTAAACCAAAAAGCAAAAGACATTTATTTATTTGGATTCCAAAATAGTGGTAAGACAACTATTATGAAGGGGTTAACAAATAATAAGACAGCTTTAAATATTAATAAAGCAGGATTAACACAAAACACTATTGTAGAACAATTGGGTGATAAAGTATTACACGATATGCCTGGTACATATGTTGAAGGTTATTTGTCTGACTTTTTACCTTATGAGTCATATAGTAGAATGTTACCAAAGAAAAATATTAGACCAAAAATTTATCAATTAAAAAATACTCAAAAATTAGTTGTTAATGATTTAGTTGAAATTGAGTTTAAAGGTTTAGATGTAACAACACTTGTTATGTATTTAAATCCAGTTAACCAAATTACTAAGTATAATATAAAAAATGAGAATAACTATTTAAGTGAAGATCTAGAGTTTACTCAAAGAACTTTCAAAACATTTAAAACTAAAACTCATATTACAATAGGCGATTTAATGTTTATTCAAGTTAATGATCCAATCAATATTACTATTAAAGCACCTAAAGGGATGCATTTAACAATGAGTGAGTCATTATTAAAATGATTAAGGATTTATTTAATCAGTTAAGTAAGTATCCGATGAGATTACTTCATGTTATGCAAGTAGCTAATGTTTCGAAAAGTTTAGCACTTAATTATGGTTTAAATGGAGATGATGCATATTTAGCAGGGTTATTACACGATTATGCTAAATATGAAACTATTGATTTTTATGTTAATTATTTAACCAAAGAGGAAAGAACTCTTTATATAAATGATCAAGTTAATTATCATGCTATTGGAGCTGCTAATTACTTTAGTAGTAAATATTACATTAATGAAGTTGTGTATGATGCAATTTATTATCATGTTTTTGGTAAACCAAACATGGATGATATTACTAAAATTGTCTTTATTGCAGATTCTGTTTATTTAAACGGCAAGTATAATAGTAGATATATTTATGAAGTAGCTTTAAGAAATCTAGATGAAGCAGTAGTTATCGCTTTAGAAATGACATTTAAACATCTAGAAATTAAAAACTTATTACCAAATAAGTTTCAAATAGAAACATATAACTTTTATAAGGAGGTTATGAAAAATGAATAAGAAATTAAAAGATATTATTGAAATACTTAAACAAGTAAATGCAACAGACATTAAAGTTTATGATTATGAAAATACATCACCATTTTTTGATTATGTTATTGTTGGGACTGCGACTGATCGTCAAGGTAATGCAGCAGTAGGATATTTAAAGAAGGCAGATTTAGTTGAAATGAAAAACGTTGAAGGTCGTCAAAACTCAGGTTGGGTACTAATTGATGCCTCAGATGTAATCATTCACTTATTTACATCAGAAATGCGTAAAGTGTATAACTTTGATGAACGTTTAATGTTAATTAAACAAATTGAAATTAAATAATAAGTAAAATTAAACTTTTGATACTAATATTATGTAGGAGCGTGATATTAGTGAAATCAAAGGTTTTTTTTATTTTAGGACTAGTTTTAGTTTTAAACTTGTTTTTATGGCCGAGTTCTAAAACTAGTTTTGAAGAACAAATTAGTGTTGAGTTGAATAAGTTTGAAGTTACATTAGCAGGAGAAGTTAATTTTCCAGGAACTTATTTTTTTTATAATACAGTTACTTTAGAAGAAGTAATTAATTATGCAGGAAAATTTACAAATAATGCTGATAAAAATGATTTAAACTTAAATTTAGTTATTACTAAAGATTATTATTTAAAAGTTAAATCAATTGAAAAGTCTAATGGTGATGATGAAATTATATTTAATAAGGTTAATATTAATGAAGCTACTTTTTTAGAGTTGATGAGTGTCCCTAATATTACTGAAACTAGAGCCGCAAATATAATAATATACCGTCAACAGTTTGGTGCATTTAACTGTCTAGAAGATTTACTTAATGTTAAATATATTGGAAATACTGTTCTTGAAAAAATTAGTCCATACCTTACAGT
>DATFIG010000052.1:0-7595 GCA_035270345.1 Haploplasma sp. | reverse complement strand
ATTTTGATCTATAGTAATAGATACCTTCTACTAAAAATCCAATTATATATACAATAATAAATAATGCTACAAAACCTAATATAAATGGTAAAGCTAGTAAAAATAATATTAATAATAATATCTTTTCAAAAAATGACTTTTTCATATTTTATAACCACTGATCATATTTCTTAATATAAACTACTTTAACTAATTGTGTTAATAACATATATCCTAATAGGATTGCTGTTAACATTGGGATATATAGTAATGGTAATTTTGCCATATCAATTGAAATCGCAACACCTGTAAATGCCACAACACAAGCAATTGCGCCAATTATTAGTGATGAAAACACTAATGGTTTTGAAGCATTACTCTTAATGAATGGAATTTCTTTTGTTCTAATAACATGTACGATTAAAATTTGTGATAATGTCCCAAAGATAAACCAACCAGCTTGGAAAACTGGTGCTAATTCTGCTGCTGACATTCCTTTACCAATTACATAGTACATTACAGCAAATGTCGCTACGTCAAAGATCGAACTAATCGGTCCAAACCAAAACATAAATCTTGTTATTGATTTTGTATCCCATTTACGAGGTTCTTCGATGTACGATTTATCAACATTATCAAATGGAATTCCTAATTGAGAAAAATCACTTAATAAGTTTTGAACTAAAATTTGTACTGGTAACATTGGTAAGAATGGTAGGAAAATACTTGCAATAACTACTGAAATCATATTACCAAAGTTTCCACTTACAGCCATTTGAATATATTTATTCACATTACCATATGTCTTACGACCTTCGATAACACCTTCTTCTAATACCATTAAATCTTTTTCTAATAAAATAATATCTGCTGTTTCTTTAGCAATATCAACAGCACTATCTACAGAAATACCAACATCCGCTTGTCTAATTGCTAAAGCATCATTAATACCATCACCCATAAATCCTACTGTATGTCCTAACTCTTGATAAAGCTTAACAACACGTTCTTTTTGGTTTGGTGAAAGTTTTGCCATTAAATCAGTAACTTGAATTCTTGCTTTTAACTCTTCATCAGTCATTTGTTCAACATCAATTCCTAATAAAACATTGTCAGTATTAATACCTACTTTTTTACAAACTTTAATTGCTACTCCTTCACTATCGCCTGTAAGAACAATAGTTCTTACACCATGTGCACTTAAAGCTTCAATTGCAGCTTTTGAACTTTCTTTTGGCGGATCTAAAAATCCGATAAATCCAATTAATACCATATCTGATTCATCTTCAACACCAAAGTTATGTTCATCAGGTACTTCGTTTTTTTGAGCAACAGCAATCATTCTTAAACCATCATTATTATGTTTTTGATAAGTGTTTAAAGCAATCGCTTTACTTTCCTCAGTTAAAGGTACTACTTTACCATCAATTTCAACAAACGATGATATTTCCAACATTTCTTCTACAGCACCTTTAGTAATTAATTGGCGCTTCCCTTTTTCATCAACTAATACAACACTCATTCTTCTTCTTGCAAAGTCGAACGGTATTTCATCTTCACGATTATATCTTGAAGTGATTTGATCTACACCTTGAATGTTAGCGCGATTAATAATAGCAATATCAATCATATTTTTTAACCCTGTTTGGAAATAACTATTTAAATATGCATGTCTTAATACTCTATAGTCATCTTGACCATGAACATTCATATATCTTTCTAAAATAATTTTATCTTCTGTCAATGTCCCAGTTTTATCGGTACATAAAATATCCATTTGACCAAATGTTTGGATTGATCCTAAGTTTTTAACAATAACCTTATGTTTAGACATCGTGACAGCACCTTTAGCAAGTGTTGATGTCATAATAACCGGAAGCATTTCTGGTGTTAAACCAACAGCAATACTAACTGAAAACATTAGTGCTTCTAACCAGTCCTTTTTAATGATTCCATTAATCAACAATACTACCGGAATCATAACAATCATCATTCTAATTAATAAAGAACTAATTGATTGAACTCCTTGTTCAAAACTACTCTTAGCTGGTTTACCTGTTAATTGTTCGGCCATTGAACCAAAATATGTATCATTACCAGTTGATAAAACAATCGCTAATGAAACACCACTTACAATATTAGAACCCATGAAACCTATATTTTCAAAATCTGTAATATTTTTATTTGATATATCTTCTAACTCACTAAACTTTTCAACTGGATTAGATTCACCCGTTAAAGCAGACTGAGCTACAAATGTATCTTTTGTTGTAATAAACCTTACATCGGCTGGAATCATATCACCAGCTGTTAATTTCACTATATCTCCTGGTAATACATCTTCCATTAAGACTTCAATATGAACACCGTTTCTAATAACATCAGCACGGTTAGAGATCATTTTTGTTAATTTTTCAGTTGCATCATTAGATTTTTCAGCCTGTATAAAAGCTACTAAACTAGATACAAATACTAAAACAATAATTATAATAAAGGTCAAATAATCTTCTTGTCCTTTACTAGCAAGTAAAACATCAAAAACAAAAGTAATAACTGCGATAATTAACAAAATAACATTGAACGGATTAATTATAGAACTAATAAGTCTACGAAATTTAGTATTTTTTCTACCTAAAGTAATTACGTTTTTACCGTACTCAGTTGCTAAATCATCAACATCAACCGGGTTTAGGCCATTAATACTAGTCTTATATTCTAAATAAACATCATCCAAGGGTATTTTTGCATACCTTCTAAGTTCATTTTCTACGTTTCTCTTGTTTGTATCGATTATCATTTTATCTTTTTTCATTCTTCTCACTCCCTTCGATAACAAAGATATTATAGCATATATAAATATTAAAATAATTGTTTGGAAATATAACTTATAATTTAAAAAAACAAGGATATTTAATCCTTGTCCATAAACTGATACTCTGTCTTGAAACATTTAACGCCTTAGCTAATTGTTCTTGAGATATCTTATTTTCTTTACGTAATTATATTATCTTATTAGAAAGTTTCATATTATCACCAATTTAATTGTATCTTTTTATTTAAACTATTCAAGCAAGTATTACTTGCAACGTAATTTACTAAGAAATAAATATAAAAAAACTACTAACATTGTGATATTAGTAGTTAATTATAATTTATTACTTTGTTAAAATATCTTCTAATAGATTTGGATTAAATGTTTTAGCTTTAATCATTTCTATCTCATGTTTATAAGGTGGGATACCTTCAACATATGGAGTTTCTAATATTTTTGGAATATTAGTAAATTTATCATGATAAACAATGTTAATTAAAGCATCAAATCCAATAAATCCAAAACCAAAGTTTTCGTGACGATCTTTAGCTGCTCCCATTTCATTCTTACTATCATTAATATGTAATACACTAATTTTATCTAAACCAACAATTTTATCAAAATCAGTTAAAACTTGTTCTAAATTATTTTTAATATCATAGCCAGCATCATGTACGTGACAAGTATCAAAACAAACACTTACACGAGCTTTATTATTAATTAAACTAATGATTTCAGCAATCTCTTCAAAAGTTTTCCCTACTTCATTACCTTTACCTGCCATTGTCTCTAGAGCAATTCTAACAGTTGATTCAGGTGTATTATCAATTACTTGATTTAAACCTTCTGCAATCCATTTAATCGCTTGTGGTCGGTCTTTCCCAACAGCACTACCAGGATGTAAAACCATTTGAGTTACATGCATTGCTGTTGTTCTTTCTACTTCTTTAGTTAAAAATGAAACTGCAAAATCTCTTTTTTCTTGATCGGGATTTGCTAAGTTTACAATATATGGAGCATGAACAACTACATTACTAAAATCTAAGTTGTTAACATCCATTAAATATGTTGCTTCTTCTATTTTTAAGTCTTCCAACTTTTTACGAATTGTATTTTGAGGAGCACCTGTATAAATCATAAATGCATTAGCTTCATATCCTAAAGCTTCCATTACTGATCCTTCATACATTTCTTTACCCTTCATTGAAACATGACTACCTATTTTTAGCATTATTTTTTCTCCTTGCTGATTGTTTTGCTTTTAATATTTTTTCACGGTTTTTCTTACGTGAGTTGGGTTTAACACGAGTTGGTTTTTTAACCTTTCTCATCGCATTTAGTTCTGCATCACTTAAAACATTTGCTTTAGTTTCTACTGCAACAACTAATTCACCTTTTGTAATACGATAATCAACAAAGTCAAAGCCAGACTTTGCTAAACGGTTAATTTTATTACGATCACTATTTAAAGCAATTGTAATAACTTCCCCTTCTTTATTCATACGACCTGTTCTACCACTACGGTGTTTAAAAAACTCTAAGTGGTAAGGTAAGTCATAATTAATGACATGACTAACATCAAAATCTAAACCACGTGAAGCTAAGTCACTTGCAACAATATATTGGTATTTTAAGTTTAAAATATCGTTAATCGCATTTTTACGTTGATGCTGGTTTAAGTCTGCTGATAGTAATCCAACATTCAAATCCATATCTAATAACATATCATAGACTTCTCTTTGGTTTTCCTTTTTACTAACAAAGATAATTGCTAAGAAAGGATTAATTATTTTTAAAATGTCTTTTAAAACAACATCACGATTATCCAACTGTGATTTCACTAATTTATGAGTAATCTTTAATGTATGTTCTTTTGAAGTATCAATTAAATTATATGATCCAAAATACTTTTTAATAAATGTATGCATATCTTCAGTTATTGTTGCTGAAAATAACATATATTTAGAATTTGGAAGTCTTGATAAGATGACGTCAATTTGTGTTAAGAATGCTTCATCAAACATCATATCAGCTTCATCTAAAATTAAATACTTAGCAGTATTATAACTTAAACCATTGTGTCCTAAATCAATAATACGTTCTGGAGTTGATATTACTATTTGTGGTTGGTTGTTTTTTAACCATTTGATTTCTCTTTGTTTATCTATTTTAGAATCATAAGACTTTACTTTAAAAGAACCGTCTATTAACGGATCTAACATTCTTCTTACTTGGTTTACTAACTCATTTGTTGGAACCAAAATAACTGCTTGAACTGAATCAGTAGTTAAGTTAAGATTAGCAACTAATGGTAATAAGTAAGCATGTGTCTTACCTGTTCCTGTTGGTGCTACTCCAACTAAGTTTTTATCATTATTAAAATATTTAATTGTCTGACTTTGGATTGGGGATAAGTCAGTAAATCCCATATTTTCTAAATACTTTTTATAATCCATCTTTTTCACCTACTCATTTATTATAACATGCTATTCTTCTAATAACTTTTGATATGTAAAAAGATTATAGTCCTCTTCATAGTCACTAGCTAAAATAATGTTTGAAACTCCCGCTCCTATTAAACGTAACGGTTCATCTTCATAATTATCAAAAAACAAAGTTTCCATTGTTAAATTTAATTTATCAAAATCATTTGTAAAGTCATCTAATGACTTTGATCTTGTAATAGTGTCAAATTCACTAGTTCTTAGCTTAATATTAACGGTTTTAGCTAAAAGCTTACTTCTTGTTAATTTATCGTGAACCACTTTAAACATTATTCTTAATTCTTTTAAAATTAAATCATAATCCTCAATTGGATAATTAAGAGTGTTTTCATTACTAATTGATTTGGGAATATCATATTTAGAAGGATTTACAACATCAGTACTTCGACCTAAAATATGATTTAAGAAACTATAATAAGAATCTTCCTTAATAATTTTTAATATCTTATCCTTGTTTTCATCTAAAACAAAGTCGCCTATTCTTTCAACACCAATTGTTTCCATTAATGGATAAGTCTTAATTCCCATCCCAAATAAGTCTTTAATTGGCAAAGGTAATATCTTACTAACGATATCTCTTCTTCTAACAACAGTTATTCCTAAAGGTTTCTTTAGGTCTGAAGCCATCTTAGCCAGAAATAAGGTTGGTGCAATTCCAATTGAAACTGGCAATTGATGCTCTTTTACTAACCTGTCTTGAATTTCTTTTGCAATCTCAATTGCATTTCTTTCTTTCGCCATTTCTGACATATCTATATATGCCTCATCAATCGAACCACGAATCATTTTGTCACTATAATTATCTAAAAATTCAAAGAAAATATTAGAATACTTACGGTATTCTTTGAATTCTACTGGTACTATTATTACCTTAGGATAGATACGCATTGCTTCATTAATCGACATTCCTGAAGTAATTCCTAGTCTTCTTGCATTATACGAAGCTGTTGTTATTACACCACGTCCTGATACAGGTGATCCACCAACTACAAAAACCTTATTTTTTAAATAAGGTTCGTTAATTTGCGCCACCGTTGCATAAAAGGCATTCAAATCAATATGGAAAATAACTTTAACTTCTTTTTTCATATTATCTCTTTCACTTTCAAGATATTTATGTTAAAATAACATTGATAATAAGACGAGGTGATTTTATGTCCAAAAAAGACAAAAACGTTAAAAAGAATAAACAAGTAGTTACTAAAAACGAAAAACGCGATTACAAAAGTCCGATTGATTCAATTTGGGGTAAAGTATTAATTTGGATCTTAGTGTTCGGTATGTTCGGTTTAGTAGTTATTACAGCTATTGTAGCGATTGTACAAAACATTTAATAGTATAAAGAAAATAAAAAGGCTTAAGCCTTTTTTTATTTCCCTAACAACATTTTTGCTTGTTCAATTGCAAAATGACTTAAAGATTCATCAGATAACATTAAAGCTATCATCTCAATTCTTTCATTCATCGTTAATAAATCAATTGATGTTGTCATTCTACCATCTTTAATATTTTTAGTAATACCAAAGTGATTATTAGCTTTTGCTGCTACTTGTGGTAAATGGGTAATAACAATTAACTGCATGTCTTGTGAGATCTTTTGCATTTTATTAGCCATCATTGCAGCAACTTTACCACTAATACCAATATCAATCTCATCTAAAATTAATAATTGTAAATTGTTTTGGTAAGCATAGATTGTTTTTAGTGCAAACATAAATCTAGCTCTTTCACCACCACTAGCTACTTTGGATAAGACTCTTAAAGGCTCACCTTCGTTTAATGAAATATAAAACTCAACTTCATCAATACCTGTATCTAGTAATGTATCTTTAAGTGTATTAAACTTAATTTCAAACTGTGCTTTTTCTAAGTCTAAATCACTTAATTCTTTGATTATTTGTTTTTCTAATTTAGTTGCTAACTTTTGACGATAATTACTTAACTTAATACCTAAATCATAAGTTTTAGTAAATTCTTCTAAAACTTTTTTTTCATAGCTTAAGATATATTCATCGTAGTTATCAATTAATTCTATCTTTTCAGTTGCTTCATCTAAATAAACAATTAATTCAGCAATTGTTTTTTGATACTTTTCTTCTAATTTGTTTAATTCAAAAATTCTTTCTTGAATAAAGTTAAACTCGTTTTCATCATAATCAAGTTCTCCTAGTTTACGACTAATCACTTCTTTAACATCATTAAACTCATAATATGAGTTTAATAGTTTCTCACTAGACTCTTTATAGTCTTCGTCAAAACTAGCAATACCTTCTAATTGTTTTGCACTATTATATAGCTGT
>DATFIG010000051.1:0-4526 GCA_035270345.1 Haploplasma sp. | reverse complement strand
ATTTCAAACAAAAAACTAAATAATTTGTAACAAACTGGAAACTAATGGGATAATTGACTAAGTTTAAATACTTACAAAAACAATTAAAAGAATGTAAAAATGTTGTAAATATAGTAAAAACTCAACAAAAAAACATTTTGCAACACTAGATAACGTTTTCATTCAAAAGATAGGTGCAAATCGTTTGATTTTACGATATTATTAAAGTAACAAATTTCGAAGGGAACTGAATAAAATGAAAAAAGAAGCAAATGATTTACGTAACGAAGTTGATCATTTAGTTGATCAAGCTGTCGTTGCTCTTAATGACTTTTTAGGACTAAACCAAGAGCAAATAGATTATATTATTGCAAAGGTTTCAGTAGCAGCACTTGATGATCACGGTACTTTAGCTAAATTAGCTATTGAAGAAACTAAACGAGGAGTATTTGAAGATAAAGCAACTAAAAACCTTTTCTCGGTTGAGTATGTTGTTAATAATATTAGACATTTAAAAACTGTTGGTGTTATTAGTAATAATGAAGTAACAGGAATTAAAGAAGTAGCTGATCCTGTTGGTGTTGTTTGTGGTATTACACCAGTAACGAATCCAACTTCAACAGTACTCTTTAAATCTATAATTGCTTTAAAAACAAGAAATCCAATCGTTTTCGCATTCCATCCTAATGCACAAAATTGTTCAGCAGCAGCAGCTAAAGTTGTCTATGATGCAGCAGTTAAAGCAGGAGCACCAAAAAATTGTATCCAATGGGTTACAACTCCTTCAATGGAAAACACTAGTAATTTAATGAATCACCCGAATGTTGCAACTATTTTAGCAACTGGTGGTAATGCAATGGTTAAGGCGGCATACTCATGTGGTAAACCTGCTTTAGGTGTTGGGGCGGGTAACGTTCCAGCGTATATTGAAAAAACTGCAAACATTAAACAAGCAGTAAATGATATTATAATGTCAAAATCATTTGACAATGGTATGGTTTGTGCATCTGAACAAGCAGCTATTATTGATAAAGAAATTTATGACGAAACTTTAGCAAGATTTAAAGAATTCGGTTTCTACTTATTAAATAAAACTGAAAAAGAAAAAGTTTCAAAAGTATTATTTCCAGATGATAATACATTAAACGGTAAAATTGTTGGTTCATCAGCAGAAGATATTGCTAAATTAGCAGGTATTAAAGTTCCAAAAGGAACTGTAGTATTAGGTGCTGAATGTAGTGAAGTATCTCCTAAAGAACCATTAACTAGAGAAAAATTATCACCTGTATTAGCAATCTTAAAATCAAACTCAACAGAACAAGGTATTAAACTAGCGGAAGAAATGGTTGAATTTAACGGATTAGGACATAGTGCTGTTATTCATACTGAAGATGAAAAAATTGCTGAAGAATTTGGTGTTAGATTAAAAGCTATCAGAATTATTTGGAATTCACCAGCTAGTTTTGGTGGTATTGGTAATATCTATAATAGTTTCATTCCTTCACTAACATTAGGTTGTGGTTCTTATGGTAAGAATTCAGTTGGTGATAACGTAAGTGCAGTAAACTTACTAAACATTAAAAAGATTGGGAGAAGAAAAAATAATATGCAATGGTTTAAAGTGCCTTCTAAGATTTATTTTGAAAAAGACTCAATTGAGTATGTAAGACAAATGCATGATGTTGAAAAAGTAATTATTATTACAGACCGTGTAATGATTGACTTAGGTTATGTTAAAAAAGTTACTGATCAATTAAACTTAAGAAGAAACCAAGTAACTGTACAACTATTTACAGATGTAGAAGCTGATCCATCAATTCAAACTGTAAGAAAAGGTTATGAATTAATGAAATCATTTAAACCAGATACAATTATTGCTATTGGTGGTGGTTCTCCTATGGATGCTGCTAAAGCAATGTGGTTATTCTATGAAAACCCAGATGTAGACTTTAATGATTTAAAACAAAAATTCATGGATATTAGAAAACGTGCATTTAGATACCCAGAGTTAGGTAAAAAATCTAAATTAGTATGTATTCCAACAACATCAGGAACAGGTAGTGAAGTTACACCGTTTGCTGTTATTACTGACAAAGAAGATAATAAAAAATATCCTCTTGCAGACTACAGTTTAACTCCTACAGTAGCTATTGTTGACCCAGCGTTAACATTAACACAACCAAAAAATGTAACAGCAGATACTGGTATGGACGTACTTACTCACGCAGTAGAAGCATTTGTATCAACATTATCAAATGACTATACTGATGCATTAGCATTAAGTGCAATTAAGTTAGTATTTAAATATTTACCATTAGCATATGAAAATGGTCAAAACTTCGAAGCAAGAGAAAAGATGCATAATGCATCAACAATGGCTGGGATGGCATTTGGTAATGCATTCTTAGGTATTTCTCACTCAATGGCTCATAAAGTTGGTGGTGAATTCCATATTCCTCATGGACGTATTAATGCGATCTTACTACCATATGTAATTAGATATAATGGTGTAGCACAAGGTAAATTATCGATTTGGCCAAAATACAATTACTACCATGCAGATCAAAAATATTATGAATTAGCACAAGCTATTGGTTTAAATCCAACTTCAGTTGAAGAAGGAGTAGAAATGTTTGCAAATGCTTGTTATGAATTAGGTAAGAGTCTTAACATTAAGATGAGTTTTAAAGAACAAGATGTTAAAGAAAAAGATTACTTAGCTAAAACAAACGAACTTGCATACTTAGCCTATGAAGACCAATGTAGTCCTGCAAATCCAAGATTACCGCTTGTTAAAGACATGGAAGAGATTTTAATCGCTGCTTACTATGGTAAAGTAGTAAAATATAACTAATATAATAAAGCAATATTAAACATTAGCTTAATATTGCTTTTTTTAGTACTAAAATAATGTTATAATTATTAATGGGAGTTGATTTTTATGGATCAAAATTTATTACAATTAATAATATTGATTGGTGGAATTATACTTATAGCTAGTGTATTTTTATCAAAAGTGACATATAAGTTTGGAATACCAACATTAATATTATTCTTAACTATAGGAATGATTACAGGGATATTTGTAAAATTTAATGACTTTAAGTTAGCAGAAACTGTTGCTACTGTAGCTTTAATGACAATTATATTTTCAGGTGGTTTTGACACCAACTGGAAACGGGCTAAGAACAATTCGCCTGTCTCAATTACATTAGCAAGTCTTGGAGTAATTTTAACAGCTGGATTTGTAGGTGTATTTACATGGTTAGTTTTTGATTTTACATTGATTGAGTCGTTATTAGTTGGAGCTATTATTTCTTCAACCGATGCAGCAGCAGTGTTTTCGATATTAAGAGCTAAGAAATTAAACTTTAAAAATGATATGGGACCATTATTAGAAATGGAAAGTGGATCAAATGATCCAACTTCATATATGATTACTGTTGTTATTTTAGGAATGATTACAGGTGAAAGTTCTAATATTGTCTTAACATTCTTATTACAAATCATCGTAGGAATTGGTATTGGGGCAATTGTTGGTTATGTTGGTACAAAAATTATAAACTCAATTAAAATAGAAATTGATGGTTTATATATTATATTAGGTATTGCTATGATGTTACTATCTTATGGTGGCGCATCTGTTATTCATGGTAATGGTTTATTAGCTGTATATATTACAGGTCTTATTATGGGTAATAAAAATATAGTTTATAAAGCATCATTAACACAGTTCTTTGACGGGATATCATGGCTTGCACAAATATTACTATTCTTTGTACTAGGACTATTTGTTACACCAGCACAATTATTTACTTGGCAAGTCTTATTACCAGGTGTTGGAATTGCGCTATTCATCTCATTTGTGGCTAGACCACTTGCGGTGACCCCAATTATGAAATTATTTAAAAAGCCTTTAAAAGACACTATATTAGTCTCTTGGGTAGGTTTTAGAGGTGCGGCATCAATCGTGTTCGCGATTATTGTACTTGCAGCTGATCCAACAGGGTTTTCAAATAGTGGAACTCAAATGTTAATTTTTAATATAGTATTTATTGTTTGTGTTGTTTCGGTATTACTGCAAGGATTATCGTTAGTTCCAGTAGCTAAAAAATTAGATATGGCTCAAGGTGAAGAAACTGAATTAATAACATTTACTAATTACAGTGGAGCAATATATGCGGATATGTTAGAAGTACACGTTGAAAACAATGATAGTGTTGTTAATAAAAAAATTAAAGATTTAAATATTCCATCAGCATATTTAATAGTTTTAATTAAAAGAGATAATATGATGATAGCTCCTAAGGGAGATACGGTTATTTTAGCGGATGATGTATTATTATTATCAGCGACAACGAAACAAGATTTATACGAAGCAGATAGAATAATTAGAGGATTATAAATTTAAATGGTAACTTAATTGTTGCCATTTTTTTTATATACTAGGAAACTTCATAGAATAAATATAAGATTGAAACAGTTAATATAAGGGTACTTAACCACCAAAAAAAACACTATTAAATAGCGTAAAATTAATATTTATA
>DATFIG010000050.1:0-3768 GCA_035270345.1 Haploplasma sp. | reverse complement strand
AATTAGTACTTAATAAATCATTATTAGTTTCCTCTAAGAATCTTTCAAGATCTTGTTGATTAAAGTAAGAAGTAGAAAAAATCTCTTTAAGAGATTCCTGTATTGTTTGTTCTTCTTTTTTGCCATCAAAATTAATTGATGATAATTTAGTTAGCAGTTCTTTAAAATCTAAAGGTTTCACAAACTCACTTCCTTTAGATAATTATATCATATTTCTTTAATAAAATAGTAAAATCATGGCAAAAATGGTATTATAGATACGTAAGGAGTGATTAATTTATGTATGCTTATTTAAAAGGGAACATTGTAAAAATCGAACCTAGTCATATTGTCTTGGACAATAATAACATTGGATATTTAATTATTGTTCCGAATCCGTATTTATACGAACTTAATAAAGAAATAACGGTCTACACGCACCATTATGTACGTGAAGATATTAATAATTTATATGGTTTTATTACTGAGGAATCAAAAAGTCTATTTTTAAGATTAATTAGTGTTAGTGGAATTGGTCCTAAAACAGCATTAAGTATTTTAGCAACTAATGATATTGCTGGAATTGTATTAGCAATTGAGTCGGGTGATGTTAAATATTTAACTAAGTTTCCAGGAATTGGTAATAAGACAGCTTCACAAATAATTTTAGATTTAAAAGGCAAACTAGAAATTACTCAAAATGTAATTTTAAATGATAATTTAGTTGATGCTGAATTAGCTTTAATTGCATTAGGATATTCAAAAGTAAATGTTACAAAAGTTTTAAAGAACATTGATAGTACGTTACCAGTAGAAACAATAATCAAAGAAGCATTAATTAAAATATTAGGTTAGGGGTTGTAAGAGTGGATAAGGATCCTTTAAGAAATGAAGAACTAATTGAAGACTTTGAACAAACCTTAAGACCACAAGTTTTAAGTGATTTTACAGGTCAAAGTGAAATTAGAGAAATGTTAAACATATATATTAAAGCAACATTAAATCGTAATGAAGCTTTAGATCATGTATTGTTTTATGGACCTCCTGGTTTAGGTAAAACAACATTAGCACAAATAGTTGCTAATGAACTAGGGGTTAATTTAAAAACTACGAGTGGTCCTGCAATTGAAAAAAGTGGTGACTTAGCAGCTATATTAAGTAGTTTAAGTCCTGGTGATGTTCTGTTTATCGATGAGATTCACCGGTTACCGCGTTTTGTAGAAGAAATACTTTATAGTGCAATGGAAGATTATGTTTTAGATATAGTTATTGGCAAGGATAATGAATCAAGATCGATAAGAATTGATTTACCTCCTTTCACACTTGTTGGAGCCACAACTAGGTTTGGTGATTTAAGTGCACCTTTAAGAGACCGTTTTGGTGTTGTTTTTAAGTTGAATTATTACAATACGAATGAATTAGAACAAATAATTGATAGAACAGCAAGTGTTTATGAAATGGATATAGAAGATGATGCAAAAAATAATTTGGCAAAAAGAAGTCGTGGTACGCCAAGAATAGCTAATCGTCTTTTTAGAAGGGTAAGAGATTTTGCTGAAGTAGTGGGTGATGGGATTGTAACTAATCAAATTACTGATTTAGCGTTAGGAAAACTTAAAATTAATAATTTAGGTTTAGATGAAGCTGATTTAACATATTTAAATGCTTTAGTTAATAAATTCAATGGTGGTCCTGTTGGAGTAGATAATATTTCAACCTCAATTGCTGAAGAGGTTACTACGATTGAAGATGTATATGAGCCTTATTTGATACAGGAAGGATACATTCAACGTACTAGTCGTGGAAGAATTGCGACAGAAAAAGCATACGAAGTACTAAAACAAGAATACAATGAAGGGTTATTTAAAGATGAAAGTAAATGATTTTGATTTTATGTTACCAGAAGAATTGATAGCACAAAGTCCAACGGAAAAACGTGATAATTCAAAACTAATGGTATTAAATAAAATAAGTGGAACAATAGAACATCAACATTTTTATGATATATTAAATTATTTCGATGAAAATGATTGTTTAGTTTTAAATGAAACAAAAGTATTACCAGCAAGGTTGTTTGGTAAAAAAGAAATTACTAATGCTAATATCGAAATATTATTATTAAAAGAATTAAGAAAAGATGTTTGGGAAGTATTAGTAAAACCTGCTAAGAGAATTAAAGTAGGAGACTCAATTAACTTTAATGATAAGTTAAGGGCGACATGTTTAGAAAGTTTTGATGATGGTATAAAAACTTTGGAATTAAGTTATGATGGTATTTTAATTGAAATACTAGAAGAACTTGGTTCATTACCTTTACCGCCATATATTACTAAGCAGTTACAAGAAAAAGACCGTTATCAAACAGTTTATGCAAAAGACTTAGGTAGTGCAGCTGCTCCGACAGCTGGTCTTCACTTTACTAAAGAGATTTTAGATGCATTAGCTGCAAAAGGGGTAACTATTATACCTGTTACATTACATGTGGGGTTGGGGACATTTAGACCAGTTAGTGTTGATAATGTTAATGATCATGAAATGCATAGTGAGTCGTACTATATTAGTGAAGATTCAGCAAAAAAATTAAACCAAGCAGTTAATGATAAGAAAAATATAATTGCAGTTGGAACAACTTCAATAAGAGTATTAGAAAGTAATTATAACAATGGTTTTACTGCTGGTAGTTTTTCAACTAATATTTTTATTTATCCAGGATATAAATTTAAAATTGTAAATGAATTATTAACTAATTTTCATTTACCTAAATCAAGTTTAATTATGTTAGTTAGTGCATTAAGTAGTCAAGAAATAATAATGAACGCTTATTTAGAGGCAATAAATAATAAATATCGCTTTTTCTCGTTTGGTGATGCGATGTTTATAACAACAAAGGAGATTAAATAATGTTAAATACAGCACAAACACAATCATTTTTTAGTAAAAACCTATGGTTATTTATTACAATAGCAATTGTTATTGTTATTGCAGTTATAATTTTAATTATTTTACTTAACAAAAAGAAAACACCTAAAAAAGTTCCAGTAAATACTGAGATATTAAATAATATATATATTGCTTTAGGTAATAATAATATCGAAAGCGTTGATAGGGAACAAGACCGTATTAGACTTGTTTTAAAAGATCCTAAACTAGTAGACGCGAAGACTTTAAGTGATTTAAAAATTCCTGCTTTTTTAAAAGGTAAGGAAGTTAAACTTCTTTATAGAAATTATAGTGATGAACTATATTTATTTATTAAAGAAAGATTGGAAGAATAACATTGCGTCAAAAGAAATTAAAACATGTAGATATAGATTTAATGAATGAATTAGGTGTAATAACTAAAGTTAAACATTTAGATACAAGTAACTATTCAGTTGTTAATTTAGAAATAGGTAGTGGTAAAGGACAATTTATTACTTCATTAGCTAATGACAATAAAGATGAACTTTTTATTGCTTTAGAACGTAATATAAATGTTTGTTATCGTATTGTTGAAAAGAAGCTAGAGTTAAAACTAGATAATTTAATTGTAATATTAGGTGATAGTGAAAACCTTTTAGAGTATTTAAGTGAAAACACAGTAAATAATATCTTTTTAAACTTTTCTGATCCATGGCCAAAAGCACGTCATCACAAAAGACGTTTAACTTATCAGCCATTTTTAAATATTTATAAGAAGTTATTAGTATCCGATGGTATTTTACAGTTAAGAACTGATCATTTAGATTTATTTAATGACTCATTAGAATATTTTGAAAATAACTTTAATATTTTCGATGTTAATCGTGA
>DATFIG010000049.1:0-8384 GCA_035270345.1 Haploplasma sp. | reverse complement strand
TTTGTTTTGGTAAATATCATCTAATAGATTTAATTTATCAAAATCAACATCTAAGATAGTAACATTTGCTCCTAAACCAACCAACATTTTAAGTGCATTTTCACCAACATTCCCCGCACCAACAACAACAGCATTAGCACGTTCAACACCAGCTAAACCAGAAATTAGTACTCCACTTCCACCTTTATTCTTTTGTAAGTATTCAGCACCAATAATTGCACTCATTCTACCTGCAATACTACTCATTGGTTTTAAACAAGGTAAGTCTCCACTTTCTGTTTGAATTGTTTCAAATGCAATTGCGTTTGTATTATTATCAAGTAAAGCCTTTGTTAAGTCTTCGTGTGCAGACAAATGTAAAAATGAAAAAATTGTCAATCCACTTCTAAAATAATGATACTCTTCTGGTAACGGTTCTTTTACCTTTACTAATAAATCAACCTTGCTCCAAACTTCTTTTGCAGTATCAACAATAGTTGCCCCTGCTTCAATATATCTTTCGTTAGTAATACCAGAATTAATTCCAGCATCTCTTTCTATTAAAACGGTATGTCCAGACTCTGTTAAGTCTCTAACATTACTCGTTGTTAATCCTACTCTAAATTCATTATTCATTACTTCTTTAATAGATCCTACTATCATCGAAATCATCCTCTCTTTTTATAATTATATCACAAAGAAGTTTTTTACTAGGATGTAAACGTTTATATTAAAATATAACAAGTAATATATGTGTATATATGAAACAAATATATACTATTGAGATAATCAATATTGATAAAAAAAGACTAGAATATCTAGTCTTATTTTATTACCCTTATTTGTTTAATATCAACTGATGTTTCACCATCAACTTGTAAATATTCACCCTTATCAAATGTAATCAACACTTCTTTAGCATTGTAAATAGTTACATACTGCTTAAATATAACATGTAACCCTAAGTAGATTGTTGGAATTAAAATAAATAACATTACCTTAGGAACTTTATTGATAACAACAACTTGTAAGTCGTCGTTTGATCTGTTTGCTTTTGGAGCAATTTTCATCCCACCACCAAAAAATTTCGAGTTCATAACTGACACAAATAATGCATCATTTACATCTAGTTCTTGATCATTATCTAAAATTACTTGGGCTTTTTTAGGTTTAAACTCTCTAAATGCTTCCAAAGCATGTCTAAAATAATTTCTCTTATTTTTGCGATGTTTTGAATTGCTAACTTTATGGCATACTAAACCATCTAATCCTAAACCTACTCCATTTAAGAAGTATGTTTCGTTATCATCTGTAATAACTTTAGGTAAATCTTTTAAGAAACGTTTAATATCAATTAAACCTCTTCTTCTTTCTAGACTTCTAATAAAATCGTTACCCGTACCAGCCTTATATACAAATATTCCTGGTTTAATTCTTAGACCATAGATTTCGTTTGCCACACGACTAATCGTTCCATCTCCACCTATTAAAATAAATCTTCTAATATTCTGTCTTCGATCTATAAATTGTCTAACATCCGTAATTTCTAATATGTTATAACTTTTAACTTTAATACCCTTTTTAGTTAGTTTGTTTTCTAACTTAGTTATTAACTTAGTATTTTTTCCGTTATTAGAAAGAGGATTATACAAAATAATATCCATAATCTTATACTATAACTGCAAGAGCATTTTTTCTTCGGCCACGTTTGATCAATAAATATTGTTCAAATAATGCATCATCTTTAGTAACAACATATTCAGTATCAGTTATCTTATTACCATTAACACTAATCGCTCCATTTTTAATGAATTCTCTGGCTTCACGATTAGAACTAGCAACTTTACTGTCTACTAATAAGTTAACGATATTAGTTCCTTCATTAGTTTCAATGCCTTCTAAGACTTTATTTAGTGTTATAAACGCTGATTTTGGTAAATTATTAAACTCACCTGTGAATAATGATTCAGTTACTAAAACAGCTTCATCAAGCTCTTCTTGACCGTGAATAAATCTAACTACTTCTTCAGCTAATTTCTTTTGAGCTAAACGTAAGTGTGGTTCTTCAACTGCAGATTTTTCTAATTCAATAATTTCATCTTTACTTAATAGCGTTAATGCACGCAAGTAATTTGAAATATCACTGTCAGATGTATTTAAGAAATATTGGTAAACTTCAAATGGACTTGTTAAATCTTTATCTAACCAAATCGCACCTGATTCACTCTTACCAAATTTTTCACCGTCTGATTTTAATAATAATGGTGATGATAAACCTACTGCATCATTTTTACCAACAACTTTACGGATTAATTCTAAACCAGTTGTAATATTTCCCCATTGATCTGAACCACCGAATTGAATCTTAACATCTTCATTTTGGTAAAGGTGTAAGAAGTCAATTGCTTGAATTAACATGTAAGAAAATTCAGTATATGAAATACCTGTTGATAAACGTGATTGAACAGTTTCTTTAGATAACATATAGTTAAGGTTAAAGTATTTACCGTAATCTCGTAAAAATGTAATCATGTCAATATCTTTAATCCAATCATGGTTATTAACATAAATTGTTTTTTCAGGGTCTAAAAAACGACTAATTTGATCATGAATTAAATTAGCATTCTTTAATGAAGTTTCTAAACTTAATAATTGACGTTCAGTTGTTGCTCTTGGGTCACCAATTAAACCTGTTGCTCCACCAATTAATACTACTGGTGTATGACCGTAATTTTGTAATAATTTCATTCTAACAACTTGTACTAAGTGACCTACTGTAAGTGATTCTCCAGTTGGATCAAATCCACAGTAAAACTTAACACTCTTATTATTTAATGTATCTTTAACTAGCGCTTCATCACTAACATCTTTAATTAGATCGCGCCATAGTAATTCTTCGTATAATTTCATAACTCTTTTCTCCTTTAAATATAAAAAAACGTCCTTAAAAAAATCTAAGGACGTAATATACGCGGTACCACCTTAGTTCTAAGTATAAAATACTTAGCACTCTAGTTTTAATTATCTCAGTAATTGTAATTCATACTTAATTTTCTTTCTAACTTCCACCAATGTTAAAATCTCTATTTTAGGTTTTTTAAGTACTACTATTTTTACATCATCGATATATTAATTTTTAGTTGTTTCCCTAATAATAATCTTGTGAGGTAAAACAATTTTGATTTCATCAACCGGTTCTTTACGCATTAACTTAGTTAATAGACGCATTGATACTGCTCCAATGTCATAAACTGGAACATCAATTGAAGTTAATCTTGGTCTTGATAATTCAGCATATCTTGTATTTTGGAATCCAGCAACATTTAATGTTTCGGGAACCTTTTTACCATGTTCAATTGCACTATTCATAAATGATACAGCAATCGAGTCACGTACTCCAATTGCACCATCAACATCTTTTTCATCAAAAATAGTCTCAAAGTGAGGACGGTTAATTTTTGTATCTCCACTTGTTCTAAAAATACTTGGTTCTAAATGTGACTCTTCCATTGCACGTTTATAACCTTGTTCTTTTAGAATATTTGTCGCATATCTCCTAGTTGTTGATAATAAATAAATTTTCTTTAAATTATCATCAATCATTAATTTAGTAATTTCATATCCTGCTTTTTCATAATCAATACTTACTGCTGGAATAGATTCATCATTAGTCGCAACATTCGATAAAACAATTGGGATTCTATTAGAATTAAAAATATCTTTAACAGTAACCATATCTTGATCACTTAATTCATCATTTAAGTATAATACTCCATCAACTTGTTCAGCTACTATGTTTTGTAATGCATCTTTAAAATCCATTTCAGAAGTAATAGTAAATAATTTAATAGAATATTTATATTTATGGGCGATATCACTAATTCCTGCCATCATTTCAGCGATCGAAGCTCTTGTCATATCAGATACAATTACACCTACAGTAGTTGTTTTTCGGCTTGCTAATCCACGTGCAATTACGTTAGGACGATATCCTAATTCATCAATTACTTTTAAAACGCGCTCACGTGTCTCTTTTCTAACTTTTTCAGGATTATTTAATACTCGTGAAACAGTTGCTAAACTAACACCAGCAGCTCCTGCTACGTCATATATTGTTGCATTTGTACTCATAAAAACACCTCGCTATCCCTTAGTAGTATTTTACCATAAAAGAAAGGGGGCTTCAAGCCCCCTAATTTGATTTTATTATCGTTTTTCTTTAATACGAGAAGCTTTAGCTGATAATGTTCTAATGTAATGTAATTTAGCTCTTCTAACTTTACCACGTCTAGTAACTACGATGCTATCAATAATTGGTGCATGTAATGGGAAAGTTCTTTCAACACCAATACCGTATGAAATTTTACGTACAGTAAATGTTTCAGAAACACCTCCACCTTGACGTTTAATAACTAAACCTTCAAACATCTGGATTCTTTCTCTATTTCCCTCTTTAATTTTAACGTTAACTTGAACGTTGTCTCCTGATTGGAATGCAGGAACTTCTTTTAAATAAGATTCTGCTACTTTATTTAGTAGGTCTTGTCCTTTTAATTTTGACATAATTTTTCCTCTTTCTTTTAGCAATGCTCATAATCAATACAACCAGCGGAACATTGTCTTTTATTTATGGTTTTTTATATTTTTTAATATTTTTTGTTCTTCATCACTTAATGGAGTTTTATCAATTAAATCCGGTCGTTTGTCTATTGTAGTTTTCAAACTCATGAATGATCGATATTCTTCAATATTTTGATGATGACCAGAAATTAAAACTTCTGGAACATTATATCCTTCATATTCAAATGGTCTTGTATATTGTGGATATTTCAATCTGTCATTACTTAATGAATCTGTTTCATGAGATTCTTCCATAATAACACCTGGTAACAACCTAGTAATCGAATCAACAATAATCATTGCTGGGATTTCTCCACCAGTTAAAACATAATCACCAATTGATATTTCATAATCAACAAACTCTAATACTCTTGCATCAATACCTTCATAATGACCACATAGAAGAATTAAATGTTTCTCTTTTGATAAATCAATTGCACTCGCTTGGTCAAATACTTTTCCTTGCGGTGTTAAGAAGATTACTTTTGAATCCTCTGTTTTAATTTTTTTTAACAACTCATAAAATGGTGGAAATGTCATTAACATTCCTACTCCACCACCGTATGGGGTATCATCAATTTGTTGATGTTTATTAAATGCATACTCTCTTAAGTCATGAACATTGATAACAACATTGTTTCCTTCAATCGCTCTTTTAATAATTGATGTAGTAATAAACTGATCAAAGAAATTGGGAAAGATTGTTACAATATCAACTATCATAATAATCCCTCAATTGGTTTGATAACAATTTTTTCATCATCAACTGAAACGATGAACTCATCAACGAATGGAATTAAATGTTTTTTTCCTTCCTCATTACGAACTTCTAAAAGATGTCCATGAGGTAATTCTAACACATCAATTACTTCACCAATTAATTCTAACTTATGTGTATAAGCATCTAATCCTATTAATGATTCAAAGTAAAACTCATTTTCATTAAGTTCTCCTCTTTCATCACTATAGATTAATAATCCACGATATTCTAATACGTCATTAATGTTATTTAAGTCCTTAAACTTAACAATCATTTTATTGTCGATTCGACCTCTAACACTTTCAATTGTAAAATCAATTCTTTTATTATTTAACATAACAAAGACTTTATCATTTTTATTGAAACGTTCAAAGTCACTATGATTATTAACTTTAACTTCCCCTTTGATACCATGGGTCGTTGTAATTTTTCCTATTTCAAACATATTAATTAAAATGAATCAATATCGATTTGAAGACGTTTATTTTCTTTAGCTGCACCAGCATAACAAATAGTTCTAATTGCAGAAGCAATACGACCACCTTTTCCAATAACACGACCTAAATCTTCACTATTAACCAATACTTGAATAGAAATTGTTTCGCTATCTTCTGATAAGATTTTAACAACAACATCGCTAGGGTTAGTCACTAATGGCTGAATCATATTTTTGATAAGACTTTCAAAATTTACTGCCACTTTTGTTTCCCCCTTCAATTACTTGTCTAAAACGTTATATTTTTTAAATAAGCTCTTTACTGTTTGAGTTGGTGTAGCACCATTTTCTAACCATTTTGATACTTTTTCTGAATCAACATTAACTGCATCAATTAATGGATCATATGTACCAACGATTTCTAAGAACTTACCATCTCTTGGTGATTTTGAATCACTTGCAACAACTCTGTAAAATGGTTTTTTGTTTGAACCATAACGTTGTAATCTAATTTTAACTGCCATATTTATATACTCTCTCTTTCTACTTTTTACTCTATCTATTATAACAAGTTTTATCTAGGTGTCAAGTCTTTTTCCTTAACAGATGTTTTTTTTATAAAAAAACTACCAATTATCGTTCAAATTGGTAGTTTGCATCAACATTATAGATAGGTGAAGTCTCTAACTTCTTAAAACCTTTAACATTTTTCATCTGATTAAAGTAATACTTTTCACTTTCTTGATCACCATAAAAAACAACGTAATTGTTTCTTTTAGAAATGAAAGCTATATTAACTGGCATAATATTTAATCTTTTAACAACATCTTTTCCATAATAGTAAACAATATATCTCATTCTATCCACAGTTACCACTACAATTACCTCCTTTGTTTCCACTAACAAACCCTAGTTTATTAAAAACAGGTATGTTTGGTGAAATATATTCATTAAGTAAATTAAATGTTTGATTTAATTCTTTTTCAATTAAGCGATCTAACTCATAATATCTTTTGATATCTTCTATACTTAAAAGTTTAACTTTTGCATCACGATATTTAACAGTAACCTCTTTAAAGTCGGGATGAAATCTCCCAATTTCTAAAACTTCATCATAAATATCTTTTATTTTATTAAATTCTTTAATTTCAGTTCCATATTTACTATCCATCTCTAAACTTAGTTTAATAAACTCTTGATAGTAATCTTTAGTACGATATTCGTCTAAATAATCATATGCTAATGTAATTAAATCAGTCAAATAAATCACTTCTTTCAAATTCTTGATAGGTGCCTTCCTTTAAATCATTTAAAGATAACTTACCTACTTTAATTCTTTTTAGTTCTAAAACTTCGTTATTTATCGCTTGAAACATTCTTCTTACTTGATGAAACTTACCTTCATCAATAGTAATTTCGAGTTCTTTTGAACCTATTATATCAATTTTATTAGCTTTCGCTAAATAATCATTGTTTTTACCATCTTTAATTATTATACCATCTAATAATTGTTGATAACTTTCAATATCATTTTTTAAAATAACATGATATACTTTGTTAACTTTTTTATTTGGATTAGTTATCTCATGTGCTAGTAAACCACTTGTTGTTAGAATAAGTAGTCCAGACGAGTCTAAATCCAATCTACCAGCAATCTTAAAATCAAAACGACTGTATGGTTCTTTTAATAGTTCAATGACTGTTTTATGAAAGTTATCACTATTAGCAGATAAGTATCCTCTTGGTTTATTAACTATTAAATTAATAGTTTCTTTATAAAAAACTATCTCATCTTTAACTTTAACAATATCATTATTAGGATCAATATTAAATTTATCAGTCTTTACTAGTTCATCATTAACAGTAATAAATCCGGATTTAATTAGCAGTTTAACTTCGGTTCTACTACCGTATTTAAGATTACTTAAGTATTTATCAATACGCATTTTTTACTCCTTTATGATATAATTATTTAGAGGTGTTTATATGATTTTAATGGACGATATAATTAAAGAAGGACATCCAACTTTAAATAAAAAAGCAATGGATGTAAAACTTCCTTTATCAATTAATGATAAGAGAATCTTAAAAGATATGTTAGATTTTGTAATTAATTCACAAGATGAAGAAATTGCAAAAGAATATGATTTAAGACCTGCAGTAGGTATTGCTGCCCCACAACTAAATATAAATAAGCGAATGTTTGTTATTCATGTACATGATATAAATAATATCTTACATGAGCACATCTTAATTAACCCTGTCTTAGAAGTAACTAATGACGAACAAATATATTTGCCAGGTGGAGAAGGTTGTCTAAGTGTAGACCGCGTTACTGAAGGATTAACACCACGCTTTAAAAATATAAATATAAAAGCAATGAAGTATGATCCGGCGGCTGATTTAGTAATCCCAGTTGAATTAAATTTATCTGGTTATATTGGAATTGTATTTCAACATGAGTACGACCACTTAGAAGGTGTATTATTTACTGAAAAACTATTTGAAAGCTTACCTGAAGGTACAAATGTTTTCGAAGACTAATTATAGTCTAAAAGCAATTTTTAAAACATTTATTTGATTTTCATA
>DATFIG010000048.1:0-4521 GCA_035270345.1 Haploplasma sp. | reverse complement strand
ATTAAGAACTTTGTCTCATTAGGTTCAAAAATATCTACTACCATTCCTAAAATTGGTCTTAAATTATATTTTTTTGCATTTTTAAATAAATCATAAGTACCATGGAGTTGTTCATCTGTTAATGCGATAAATTCATACCCTTCTTTTTGGCAAACTAAAAAAAGCGATTCTAAAGGAATCATATTCTTTAACATGCTATATGAACTTTGTAAATATAAAATACCCTTCATAACTAACACCTCTTAATCCATTATACTAAATTATATAACTCTTTTAACATAATAACTAAAAAGCTACTAATTAATTACTTACATATTAATAGTAGCTTGAAAGTTTTATTTATTTAATTTATTAGTTAATTTCTCAATTTCATCAATGATATCACTAATTTCTTCAATTGTGTCCATTAATGGTTGCTCTGTTGATAAATCTACATCAACAATTTTTGCTAGTTCTAATGGAGTTAATGTTCCACCAGCTTTTAATAAATCCAACCATTTAGTAATATCTAATTCATTATTTTTAATTTTCTTATGAGCAGCAGTACTTATCGTTAATCCTGCACTATAAGTATATGGGTATAGACCCATAAAGTAATGTGGTTGACGCATCCAAGTTCTACCTGCATAATCGGGAACTTCAACTACATCACCCCAAAACTTTCTAATAACCCCTACCTTAAGATCATTTAATACTTGAGCATTCAAAGGTTGTTTATTATCAACTCTTAAGTATACTTCTCTTTGATATGCTGCTTCTAAAAGATGTGTCACAAAGTTATGGTAATAAGTTCTAGAGATTAATGATGATAAAACCCAACGATTAAATCTTGTATCATCATTTTGAGTTTTTAAATAGTCAGCCATTAATAACTCATTCATTGTTGATGGAGCTTCAATTGCGTATAAAGATGGTCTAACATTAAAGTAGTTTTGATTTTTACCTGAAAAATAAAAATGTCCTGCATGTCCTAACTCATGATTTAAAACAAAGGTTTCATTCATTTGATCATTCCAGTTTAGTAAAATGTATGCACCTTTATTGTAAGGACTTGAACAAAATCCACCTGTCGATTTACCTAAACTTTGTGGGAAGTCAATCCAACGTTCATTAAATGAACGTTCAACCATTTCAATATAATCATCACCTAAAACTCTTAATGATTCAACTGCATATTCTTTTGATTTTTCAATTGTAACTGTTGGTTCAAATTCACTATCTAAAGCTAAGTGTAAGTCAGCATAAGTTAACTTATCTAATTTATATGCGTCTTTAATTAGTTTTACAAATTTACGCATTGGTTTAGCTAAGTGTTCCATAATTAAATCTATTTGACGATCATACATATCTCTTGAGACTTTTTGATCATATAACAAGTAATCAATAACCGAGTCAAAACCCTTTAGATTAGCCATTGCTTTCTCTTTTAATACAACTGTTTCATAATTACTAGCGAATCCATTTTCGTATGTTTTTAAAACATCATAGAAACTTTCAAATGATTTTCTTCTAAGCTCATGATCAGTATCTGATGAATATTCATTTTCAAATAATGTGAATGAATTTTCATGCATTTTTCCGTTTGCTTCAAAATTAGGGAAAGTCATATCTGCAAACTTAAAGTTATTATAGTTTTTATATGGTGCATTAAGAACTTGTTGAAATTGTGATAATGCTTCACTTACAACTGGATCTAAAGCATGTTTCTTATCTTCAATAATTTCTAAAATTGTTAATTCATTATCTTTATTTTCTTTACTTGCTTTAATTAACACTTCATCATCAAGTAAGATTAATTCAGATATATAAAAGTTAAGTTTTTGATTTAGTCCCGATGCTATAATTCCAAACTTACCACTTCTAGTAGTATTATCAATATTTCTTTGGTCACTACTTGAATGTAAACTTTGATAAGAAGAAACATATGATAAGTCTCTAATAATATTATGATACATTGTTAATGATTCATTAATATCATTTGATGTAACTAATTTTCCTTGAAATTTAGTGTTAAATAAATTAGCATCATCAACTAATTTATCTAAAGCTTGTTCATAGTCAGCTTCAGTTTTAAATAATCTTGTTAAATCCCATGTATGTAATACTTCTACTTCATCTCTTGTTAGTACTTTTTTCATCTTTTTCTCCTTTTATAACGCAAGTAATTTATTACCTGCTGCTAGTAATATTTTATACCAATCAGTACGATCTAAATCTATTTTAGTTGCTGATGCACATTCTTTAATACGATTTGGATTCATTGTTCCTATTAACACTTGCATGTTTGCTGGATGTCTTAAAATCCAAGCAACGCTTAATGCTGTTTTAGTTGTTTCATATTTAAGAGCCAATTCATCTAGTACTACATTTAGCTCTGGAAACTTCTCATTATCTAAAAATATTCCTTGATATCTACCGTATTGAAATGGCGACCATGCTTGTATTGTTATATTATGCTCACGCATATAATCTAAAATACCAATCGCATCAAACCCATCGGTTTTCAAATTAGTATTTGCATATGTACCAGTAGTTGCCATACTTGCGTGCATAATTGAAAACTGGAGTTGATTAGCAATTAATTTGTCTTCTAATTTAGATTGTAAATAAGACACTTGTTGTTGGTGCATATTTGACACACCAAAGTACTTAACTTTACCCGTTTCTTTCAATATTTTAAAAGCTTCAGATATTTCTTCTGGTTCCCATAAAATATCAGGTCGATGTAATAATAAAGAATCTAAATAAGTAGTTTCTAAACGTTCTAAAATTTCATCCACGCTTTTTAAGATATGTTCTTTCGTAAAGTTATACTCAATACCTGGTCTTATACCAACCTTTGATTGTAAGTAGTATTTACTACGGTCAATGTTAAGTTCTTTAATTGCTTTAGCAAATACCAGTTCTGACTTACCATCTCCACCATAAATATCAGCATGATCAAAAAAATTAATACCACTATCTAATGCTGCCTTAATAATTTCTTTAGCCTCTTCATTAGTCTTATCAGCAATACGCATTAATCCTAATGATACTTTTGATGCTTTAATACTTGAATTTCCAATATATTGATATTTCATACTTTATCCCCTTTTATGAAAATAAGACCCTTAGGTCTTACTTAATTTTTATTTTTCCTCTAAATCCTCTTGAAGAATAATATGACTCAGCACCATTATGAAATGTAAAAACTTCATCATATCTTCTTTCACAAAACTTAGCTCCACCTTTACTTCTAAACTCCTCATTAGTTAAAATCCAAGATGATGTTTTTAAATCAAGTGGTTCAATACTTTGTAGATAATAATACTCTTCTTCAGTTAATAATTCAACTCCAATAGTGTTTGCAACACTAAATGTATCACTTATTGGCTTATTTTGTTTCCTTTTATCTAAAGCAGCTTTGTCATAACAAAGACTTCGTCTTCCTAAAGGACTTTCTTTACTAAAATCAACATAGTATAAAGTGTTCTCGATAACAACAACATCTGGCTCACCGGAAGTTTCTTCCATTTTAGTAATTACCTTTAGTAAATCATTGTTTTTTAAAAGAAGTTGTTCTATTTCTTCCCATTTAGTATTCTCATGCCTATTTTTATTTTCATTAAACCTTAATTTAAGTGTTTGAATAATTTCCATATTATCACCTCTTATATAGCAATTATAACACTAATTGATATATCATTACTTCTCTTAAGCCTTCTAAATACATTTGGTGTCTTTTAGGTATTGAAGTTTTTTCAATAAATTTAAATCCACACTTTTTAGCTACTTTATTTGAAGCAAAATTATTTTCCTGACATGTAATAGTGACATATTCCATTTCGTGCATCTTTGCTAGTTTAATTAATAATTTAACAGCATCAGTCGCATAGTTTTGATTCCAAAATCTTTCATCAATTTCATAACCAATATTACCCGCAATATAAATCGAATCTAAATGGTCTAATCTAAGATCACAATGACCAATCTTTGTCCCATCTAGTAATTGGACTTCAAAAACATATGAAGCAGACCAATCTTTTTTCAAATCTCTTTCATGTGTCTCGAATAAAACTAATTTGATTCTTGAATCAAATAATGTTGTAGTGTCTAAAAACATTTTAAATTCCTTCTTTTGTCATTTTATAGTTAATTAAAGAAACATTATTTTTAATAATAATTTGTTCCTTAATTATTTGATATTTGTTATTAATAAAAAAATTTAAAGCCGTAATAGAACTATCAGTTGTATATTTAGGTGTATTAACTGAAGTTTCTAATACTTCTAGTAATTTAGTTCCAACACCAATTCCTTGATAGTCTTTATGAACATAAAACATATCAATGTAACCAGATTCATTAATATTACCAAAACCTACAATTACATCTTTAATACTTATTAAATATGTATTAGTCTTTAAAAATCTATCATTCCAAAACATTTTATCTTGTTCTTTATTAACCCAAACTTTAACTTGTTCTAAAGTATAGTCTTTAATGTTAATATTTTCAACAGTATCATAAAACAAATTAATCAGT
>DATFIG010000047.1:0-8944 GCA_035270345.1 Haploplasma sp. | reverse complement strand
ATTTAGTAAAGTACTTGAAGTCTTTACTAAAGTAGATCACAGTAATATTTTAGATTAGGAGCATATGTGAATTATAAATTAATAGGAAAGAAACTCCTCATACAACTACTAGCTTTACTAATTTACGGATTTGGAATTGCCGCAATAGTATTTTCCCAAGTGGGTGCTAGTCCATTTGACGCTGTTATTAATTATACAGGTCGCTTAATTCCTATTCCTATTCCAGGATTAGAGCAACAAGCAATTTGGTTGTTCTTATGGAGTGCGCTATTTACATTAGTAGTTTTTATTTTTACTAGAAAAAAGAAAGTTGTCTTATCTCTAGTTGTGTCATTAGTTATTTCATTATTTGTTAACTTCTGGTTAAAGGTATTGTTCTTAATACCAGTAACAACAATGAATATCTTTGCAAGCTATGGGATAGGTTTAGCAGGTCTTATTTGCCTTGCTTTTGGAATTGGTTTATTAATAGCCAATGATTTAATAATGACACCTTACGATGAGGTAGCAGTTTTACTTGAATCAAAAACAGGTAAATTTGCCATTGCTAAATCAATTTTAGATGGTTCATCTTTAGTATTAGCAATTATTTTAGCACTTATAATTGGAAGACCTGATGGTAAATTATTAGGTAATCAAATTGGATTCTTTAGTGCGATAGTTGTTTTTGGATTAGGACCACTTATTGGATTGTTTACAAAATTACTTAAGAAAGGGAATAAAACAGATGAAATTGAACAAGTATATTGATCATACTAAATTAGGTGCAAACGTTAGTTTAGAACAAATTGATCAACTTATTAAAGAAGCTAAGCAATATGACTTTAAGAGTGTTTGTGTTAATCCTATTTGGGTTAAATATGCTAAAGAACAATTAGCTAACAGTGATGTACTAGTATGTACAGTAATTGGTTTCCCACACGGAACACATACACCATTAGTGAAAACACAAGAAGCTTTAGATGCAGTTATTAACGGTGCTGATGAATTAGACGTTGTTATTAACGTTAGTGCATTAAAACAAAAACAATACGATGTTATTTTAGATGAATTATCGGGTGTAGTTATTGCATCAGGTGATCGTACAGTTAAAGTAATTATCGAAACTTGTTACTTAACTAAAGAAGAAATTGTTAAAGCTTGTGAGTTGTCACTAGAAGCAGGTGCAGCGTTTGTAAAAACATCAACTGGTTTTGGAACTGGTGGAGCAACTGTTGAAGATGTTAAACTTATGAAAGAAACTGTTAAGGATGCAGCGTTAGTAAAAGCGTCAGGTGGCGTTAGAACTAATAGTGATGCATTAACTATGATTGAAGCGGGTGCTTCAAGAATTGGTACGTCAAATGGCGTAGATATTGTATTAAATAAGGAGAATAAAAATGATACCAACACCACATATTGAATTAGCTGACAAAGCATTAGTTGCAAAAACAGTAATTATGCCTGGAGATCCTCTAAGAGCTAAATTTATTGCTGAAAACTTTTTAACAGATGTAGTACAAGTAAACGGAACAAGAAATATGTTAGGATATACAGGGAAATTTAACGGTAAATTAGTTACTGTTATGGGTTCAGGAATGGGTATGCCAAGTATTGGTATTTACTCATACGAATTATTTGCTTTCTATGATGTAGAATCAATTATTCGTGTAGGTTCAGCTGGAGCTTATACTGATAAATTAAACCTTTATGATGTTGTATTAGCTAAAGATGCTTGGTCAGAGTCAAGCTATGCTAAAACTATGGGAGTTACAGGACGTAAAAAATTATCAGCAAATAAAACATTAAACAATCGTTTAATTAAATCAGCTGCTAAATTAGATATTAATTTACACCTTGAAACTATTCACTCATCAGACGTATTCTACCGCGTTGAAGGTGATGTTTATAAAGAAATCTATGAAAAACATGATGCAGTTTGTGTTGAGATGGAATCATTTGCATTATTTGCAAATGCTCGTCAATTAGGTAAAAAAGCAGCTTGTATCTTAACTATCTCAGATTCTTTAGTAACTAAAGAAGCTACTACAGCTCTAGAAAGACAAGAAGCATTTAAAGAAATGATTTTAGTGGCATTAAATAGTATTTAATTGCCAAATCAATCTTAATTAATCAAATTCCAAAGAGTAATATTATCTATTGATAGTATTACTCTTATTTTTATTTAAAAGGAATGTTTTTTATATAGTTACTAAATATTTGGACATTTTAACTACTTACTAGATAAATGTATAATCTAATCAAAAGGAGGAGTTAAATGTTAAATCAGTTAGTATTAGTAGGACGTATTACACATGATCCAGAACCGATTATCTTGGATGATGGAAAAAAGGTATTAAAGTTTCAGCTCGCTGTACAAAGATCTTTTAAAAATTATCACGGTGAGTATGATACAGATTTTATTAGTGTTACTGCTTGGGAAGGACTAGCTTCAATCGTAGAATCATATATTACTAAAGGAGTAATGTTGGCAGTTAAAGGAAGGATTCAGTCTTGGAAATATAATTTAGATGATGACAAGAAACTTAATATGTTAGAAGTTATTGCTGAAAAAGTTACTTATTTAAGTTCAAGTAAGAAAGGACTTGAAAAAGAATTCGAAGATTAACTTTAAGGTAGTAAAAGCCTACTAATAACTGACTATATAAAAGTAGTCGGTTAATAGTAGGCTTTTTAACTTTTTTAAAAACTTAATTTTAAATTAAGTCTCTTTTGTGTTAAAATAATACAAGGAGTTGAATAGAATGAAGATAAATTTTAAAGATGAAGTACTTAAAAGAAAAGATGATTTAATTAAAGATTTACAAGCTTTAATTCAAATAAATTCTGAGTTAACAACTTTCGATCCAAATCGTGTATGTGCTCCTTTTGGTGAAGGTAATAAAGAAGCTTTAGATTGGATGTTAGCTTTAGGTAATAAAGATGGCTTTAATACAGAAAATGTTGATGGATATGCAGGTCATATTGAATTAGGTAGTCAAAGTGAATATGTTGGTATAGTAGGGCATTTAGATGTTGTACCAGCAGGTTCAGGTTGGTCTCACCCTCCTTATGGAGCAGAAATCCATGATAATAAAATGTTTGGTCGTGGAACAGAAGATGATAAAGGACCAACTATTGCCGCTTACTATGCAATGAAAATATTAAATGAACTTAATGTTCCATTATCGAAAAGAGTTAAATTAATTGTTGGTATTGATGAAGAGTCAGGTTGGAGATGTGTTAATCATTACTTCAAAAAATATCCTGAAGTTCCAGTGTCAGGATTTATTCCAGATGCAGATTTCCCATTAATTTATGCTGAAAAAGGAATTGTAAGAGTTAATATTGAAGGAAAATATAATAACAGTGAGTTAATAAGTTTTACAGGCGGACTAAGAGATAATATGGTTCCAGACAAAGCATTTGCAACTATTACTAATACAAGTAGTGAGGTTGAAGCTGCATTTACTAAATATATCAATGACAATAAGCTAGTAGGAACTTATAATAAAGAAGGAAACTTAGTTTATTTAGAAATTGATGGTATTAGTGCCCATGGTTCAACACCAGAAATTGGTATTAATGCAATTCACTTAATGAATAATTTCTTATTATCAATTGGTGTTAATAATGAATTAACAACATTAATTGATACTTATTTATCAAATGAAACTGATGGTACTAAATTAGGTATTAATTATTTAGATGAAGAAATGGGTGCTTTAACAGTTAACTTAGGAGTATTAGAAGTTAACGAAGATAACTTTAAAGTAGTATTAAATGTTAGATATCCAAATGGTGTTGTTTTTGAGGAATTATTTGGTAGTTTAGTAAATACATTTAAAGATTTAAGTGTTACTTACAATCACCATCAAAAATTATTATATAACGATCCTAAATCACCATTAGTAGAAACTTTAATGGGTGTATATCGTAAACATACTAATGATTTTGAAGCACAACCAATTACAATTGGTGGTGGTACATTCGCAAGAGCTCTACCAAATGTTGTTGCTTATGGTCCACACTTCCCAGGGAAACCATCATTTATTCACCAAAAAGATGAGTATATTGATATTGATGATTTAATCTTAGCGACAATAATTTACACAGAAGCATTATACGAATTAGCAAAATAATTTAAAATTTGGGGGACGTCATGAAACAGTATTTAGAAATGTGTAATTATGTTTTAAATAATGGAAACAGGAAGTCTGATCGTACTAATACTGGTACTATTAGTGTTTTTGGATATCAATCAAGATTTAATTTAGAAGAAGGTTTTCCTCTTTTAACAACTAAAAGAGTTTATTTAAATGCTATCATTCATGAACTTTTATGGTTTATTAGTGGAGAAACGAATATTAAATATTTAGTTGATAATAATGTAAAAATTTGGAATGAATGGCCTTATGAAATATTTACTAAGAGCGCTGATTATAATAATGAAACTTTAGATGAATTTGTTGAAAAAATTAAGAGTAACGACGAGTTTGCAAAAAAACACGGTAATTTAGGTCCTGTTTATGGTAAACAATGGCGTAATTTCTTAGGTGTAGATCAATTAACTAATTTAATCAATGATATTAAAAATAATCCTGATTCTAGAAGACTGATTATTTCAGCTTGGAATCCAAGTGAAATTAGTACTATGGCGTTACCACCATGTCATGCATTTATGCAGTTTTATGTAAATGATGGAAAACTTTCATTACAACTTTACCAAAGAAGTGGGGATATCTTTTTAGGTATTCCATTTAATATAGCTTCATATTCATTATTTTTAATGATGGTTGCTCAAGTAACAGGTTTAATTCCTCATGAATTTATTCATACAGTTGGTGATGCTCATATTTATAGCAATCATATTGACCAAATTAATTTACAACTTAGTCGTGAAACAAGAACTTTACCAACGATGGAAATTAATCCATTAGTTAAAGATATAACTAAGTTTAAATTTGAAGACTTTGAATTGAAAAATTATAAGCCACATCCAAGTATTAAAGGAAAAGTAGCTGTATGATTAATTTAATTTGGGCTATGGATGAAAACTGGTTAGTTGGTAAAGATGATAAATTACCATGGCGTATTAAAGAAGATTTAGAGTTTTTTCAAAAAATGACTAAAAATAAAATTGTCTTAATGGGCGATTTAACTTATCACTCAATGAAAGGTTATTACAAAAATAAACCTTTTCCGTTTAAAAAAATATATGTTGCTAATTTAGAAGATAAGTCTTATGAAGATGCAACAAGAGTAAGTGATGTTAATGAGTTTTTAAGTAACAATGATGAAGAGCTATTTGTTATTGGTGGTCCTACGATTTATCGTTTGGCATTACCTTATGCAAATAGACTATATATAACATTTATTTTAAATCGATATGAAGGAAATGTTTATTTTCCTAAATTTGATTTAAGTGAATTTAAATTAACAAATTACGATACTAAAAATATGCTTATTTTTAGTACTTATGAAAGGGGAAAAATATAATGATTACCTTTATATTTTTTGCTATAATTGCCGCAGTAACAGCAGTACTATCTATTTTTGTTACATCAACATGGTATTTTATTTTACTTTGGTTGGTATGTGGAATTGTAGCTTCAGGAGTTACAATATTTTTATTAATAGTTTTAATGATGCCAATGATGAAAGTTACAAAAAAAGATTGGGTCTTTAAATATTGGTTTTTAAAAGGAGCGGCTAGATTTTGTAATCTTTTTGCATTAGGGTTAAATGTTAAAGTTATTGGAAAGAAAAATATTCCTAAAACAGGAAAATTAACTATTTATGCTAATCACAAGTCACAACTTGATCCGTTTGTTATTATGTCTCAAATTAATAGACCACTAGCATTTACACCAAAGATTTCTATTTATAAAGTTCCTATATTGGCTCAATACATGGATTATGTAGGTTGTTTACCAATTGATCGTAATGACAATAGAAGAACAGCTAAAACAATGATAGAAGCCGTTAAACAAGTTGAAAATGGTCATGCGATGTTAATCTTCCCAGAAGGTGGGATATTAGATCGTTCGACAGAAGAAATGGTAGATGTTAAGGGTGGAGCTTATAAAATTGGTATGAAAGCTGGTTCAGACTTCTTACCTATGACGATTGTTGGAGCTAGTACTTTAGGTACTAGAAAATGGTATCAAAGAAGAACGGTGAGATTAATTGTTCATAAACCAATTAAGTATGAAAATGTTAAAGACTTAAGTACTTTAGAATTAGGTGAAATGATTTTTGAAATTATTAATAGACCATTAAAATAATTAATGTATTATGGGAGGTTCTATGGAAAACAAGAAATTAATAAAAGAATCGATTGAAAATAAGTATTTACGAACTAATGTCAAATATTCATTATTTGCAGTGTTTGTTACGTTGATACCTTTAATATTATTGATACCCTTTAAAGAAAAAACAAGTATCATTATGTTTTTCTTAATTACAGTGATGTTTATCTTTATCATGTTTACATTATATTTTATAGTTCAAGTTGCTACATTGAATGATGATTATGAAACATACAAACTTTATACAGTTAAATTTGATGAACTTAGTGATTTAAATAAAAGACGAAAGTCATTTAAATTAGAATTTGAAGGAACAAAGATTCAAACTAAAAATTTCTTTTCAAATAGAAATTTCAGCTTATTCAGTTGTGAAAAATATTTGAATCAAGATGTAGATGTTTTATATAGTGAAAGTTTAGAAAAAGTCATTGTAATTAAAATTAAATAAAACAAATAAAAAATCAGTTCCTAGTATTAAACTATTAACTGATTATTTTTTTATTCTTCATCGTTTAAGTATGTATTTATTAATTCAAGGTTAGTACCATCGTAATCAAACTCGTGTATTGAGCCATTACCTAAGAAGAAGTTTGTAAAGTTGTATTTTTCATTATCATGTATTATATACATTGATCTTATTACATGTGCATGACATGCAACTATAACATTTTTATCTTTTAATGTATAGTATAATTCATCAATACCTTTTTTAACACGATTAATCATTGTTTCATCATCTTCATAAAATTCTTCTGTAAATCCTTCAGTCATAATTTTTGGAAATGAATCCGCAATTAAAGTCATCTCATAATTACCGAAGTCACGTTCAATTAAATTTTCATTTAAAAGAATATTATCTTTATAGTTAATTTTTCTACCAACTAAATATCCTGTTTCTAAAGCTCTTGATAAAGGACTAGAAACTATTTTATCAAAATCAACTTTTAATGATTTTAAAGTTTGTCCTGCAGTTTTAGCTTGCTTTTTTCCTGTTAAATTTAAAGGAGCATCGACTCTACCTTGTATCAATCTTTTATGATTGTTATTTGTTTGTCCATGTCTTACTAAATATAATCTCATATAATCACCTTTTCATTTATTATTATAGCATAAAATGTGATAAAATAATAAGTAAGGAGTTGATTAAATGCATATCGTAGACTTAATATTAAAGAAAAGAAATGGTAATGTATTAACAGAAGAAGAAATAAATTATTTGGTAACAAACTACACTAATGGTGAAATTAAGGATTATCAAATGAGTTCGCTTTTAATGGCTTTATTTTTTAAAGGAATGACAAAAGAAGAAGCGACTAACTTAGCGCTAGCAATGCGTGATAGTGGAGATATTTTTGATTTAAGTGGAATTGATGGTATTAAAGTAGATAAACACTCAACAGGTGGTGTTGGTGATACTGTAACATTAATTTTAGTTCCGTTACTTGCAGCACATGGTGCTAAAGTAGCAAAAATGAGCGGACGTGGACTAGGACATACTGGCGGTACAATTGATAAGCTAGAAAGTATTCCTGGATACCAAGTTGAATTAAGTTTTGAAGAGTTTGAAAAACAAGTTAATGAAATTGGATTATCAGTTATTGGCCAAAGTGGTGATGTTGCACCTGCTGATAAAAAATTATATGCTTTAAGAGACGTAACAGGAACTGTTGATATCATTCCATTAATAGCTTCAAGTATTATGTCTAAAAAGTTAGCGAGTGGAGCAGATGCGATTGTTTTAGATGTTAAAGTAGGTACTGGAGCATTTATGAAGACAATTGAAGAAGCGACTGACTTAGCGCAATTAATGGTTGATATTGGTAAATTAGCTGGTAAAAAAGTAACTGCTATTTTAACAAGTATGGAAGAGCCTTTAGGACATATGATTGGTAATGGTTTAGAAGTATTAGAAGCAATTGAAACATTAAAAGGTAATGGTCCTAAAGATGTTGTTGATGTATCTGTAACAATTGGTGCACAATTATTATTAGATGCTAATATTGAAACTGATATAGAAACAGCTAAAAAAGTTCTATTAGAATCATTAAATGATGGCTCAGCTTTAGAAAAATTTAGACAAATGGTTATTGCTCAACATGGTGATGTTAGTTATGTTGATCACCCAGAAAAACTATATACTGATAAAACATTAGAAGTATTAGCAACTAAAGAAGGTTATGTAGAATCAGTAGATGCTTTAGCAATTGGTTTAGCAGCAAGCCGCTTAGGTGCAGGTAGAGAACACAAAGACGATGTTATCGATTTAAAAGTAGGTTTAGACTTACATGTTAAGATTGGTGACAAAGTTAATGTTGGTGATTCTTTAGCTACATTATATGTAAATAAAAAAGGTATAGAAGAAGCAACTAAATTGATTTTAGACAGTGTTGTTATTGGAAATACTAAAAAAGCAAACAAATTAATATTGGGATTTGTTAAATAATTAACAATAAAATACTTAAATAAATTACATAATATGTCATTATGTAATTTTTTTTGATTTATTAAAGATATTTGGCAACATTGTAAGATGTTGTGATAGAATTTAAATATAGCAAAGACAATCAGTAAGGGGATAGTCATTAGGAAAAATTAATAGGGGGAAGTATTATGAAAAAACAGTTTTATAATTTAGGTTCTTTTTTAGTTTTACC
>DATFIG010000046.1:0-2191 GCA_035270345.1 Haploplasma sp. | reverse complement strand
TTTTTTTAGCCTTAATTAGAACAAATAAGTGCGTTGTGGTATAATATAAATATTAAAGAATTGAGGTTTTAACATGACATTATTAGATGGTTTTAAAGTTGCTAAAATTAGGAACGAACAATTGAAATTACAAATAGAAGAAGACACTAAAAAAGGTTTAACTGTACCAAAAGCAGCTATTATTTTAGTTGGTGATGATCCTGCTAGTAAGATTTATGTTAATTCAAAATTAAGAGATTCTAAAAAGGTTGGTATCTTATCAGAATTAGTTGAATTACCAACAGATGTAAGTGAAGAAGTACTAGAAGAAAAGATTAGTGAATTAAATAATGATAATTCAGTTACAGGAATTTTATTACAATTACCATTACCTAAACATTTAGATGATAAGAAGTTTATTAATTTAATTGATACTAAAAAAGATATTGATGGGTTTACATTAGCAAATCAAGGTCTTTTATTTCAAGGTTTAGATGCTACACATGCAGCGACACCACAAGGAATAATAAACTTGTTAGATCATTATAATATTAATGTTAGTGGGATGAATGTAGTTGTTATTGGCAGAAGCCAAATAGTTGGATTACCAATTGGTAAATTATTATTAGACCGTAATGCTACAGTGACTACTTGTCACAGTAGAACAAAGGATTTATCATTATATACTAAAACAGCAGATTTAATCATTATGGCAGTTGGAATACCTAAATTACTTAAAGCAGATATGGTTAAAGAAGGTGTTGTTGTTATTGATGTTGGTATCAACCGCGTCGATGGGAAGTTAGTTGGTGATGTTGACTTTGATGAAGTTAGCAAATTAGCAAGTTATATTACACCAGTTCCTCGTGGAGTTGGGCCGATGACAATTAATGCACTACTTGAGAATATATATAAAATAAGCAAATAAATAAAAGGATGTGTAAAAATGAATATTTGGCACGATATTAATAAGGAAAGAATTAAAAAGGATAATTTCATTGCAGTCATTGAAATATCTAAAGGTAGCAAGAAAAAGTATGAATTAGATAAAGAGACGGGATTGATCATTTTAGATCGAGTTTTATTTACTTCATCACATTATCCTGCTAATTACGGGTTTATACCAAGAACATTTGCGGGAGACAATGACCCACTGGACGTATTAGTTTTATGTCAAGAAGACATTGAACCGATGAGTTTAGTTGAATGTAATCCGATTGGTGTTATTAAGATGATTGACCAAGACGAAGTTGATGAAAAGATTATTGCAGTACCAATTAGTGATCCATCAATGAATGGTTATCAAGATATTAAAGATATCCCACAACACCTATTAAGTGAGATGGGGAACTTCTTTGAAACTTATAAAGTTTTAGAAGGAAAACAAACATATATATTAGATGTAGAAGGTCGAGAAGAAGCAATGAATGTTATTCAAGAATCGATCGATAATTATGAAAGAACTTTTGGTTCTAAACAAAATAAATAAGAGGGTGTTTTAAATGGGAAGAGCGTTTGAAGTAAGAAAACAGTCGATGGCTAAAACAGCTGCGGCCAAAACAAGAGTATATTCGAAGTATGGTAAAGAAGTCTACATGGCTGCTAAAAATAATCCAGATCCAGAAGTTAATACTGAATTAAAAAGAGTAATCGAAAGAGCTAAGAAAGATCAAGTACCTAATGATATTATTAAAAGAGCAATCGATAAAGCTAAAGGTGGATCAGATGATAACTACACTGTTGCGCGATATGAAGGTTTTGGACCAAACAATAGTTTATTCATTGTTGAATGTTTAACTGATAACGTTAATAGAACTATTTCAGAAGTAAGAAACTGTTTTACTAAATCTAATTCTAAATTAGGTGTTGCAGGATCTGTATCTCATATGTTTACATATGAGTCAGTGTTCGCAATTAAAGGGGCAACAGAAGATGAAATATATGAAATTATTTTAGAAAATGATATTAACGCTAATGAAATAGAAGCTGATGAACAAGGTGTAAGTATTTATGGTGATGCAAATGACTATAGTAGTATAAGAAATGCATTATTAGCAGCTAACCCAGAGTTTGAGTTTGTAACTGATGAAATTATGTGGTTACCAACAGTAGAAGTAACTTTAACAGAACAAGATGACATTGATATGTTTGAAAAACTAACAAGTATGTTAGATGAACTTGATGATGTTAAGGATGTTTATCATAACGTAAT
>DATFIG010000045.1:0-4872 GCA_035270345.1 Haploplasma sp. | reverse complement strand
TATAATAATTGATAATCATAATATTGATGAAGAAACTAATAAGATAAAAGAAAAAATTGGAATCGTTTTTCAAAATTCGGTTTTAGATGACCAACTATCGGTCCTACAAAACTTAAACTCAAGAGCTAGTCTTTATAATTTAAGTAAAAAAGATGCTAAAGAGAAAATAAATTATTTAGTTAATATTTTAGAGTTAAACGATATTTTAGATCGATCATATGGTAATCTATCTGGTGGTCAAAAAAGAAAAGTCGATATTGCTAGAGCTTTGATACATGATCCAGCAATTTTATTTTTAGATGAACCTACTACTGGGTTAGATCCTCAAACAAGAAATACTGTTTGGAATATCTTACATAAATTGATGGATGAGAATGGACTAACTATTTTCTTAACTACACATTATATGGAAGAGGTAGTTAGAGCCAATCATGTTATTATATTAGATAGTGGCAAAATAGCTGCTGAAGGAAGTCCAGATTACTTAAAAGATAAATATGCGACTGACTTATTAAGATTTATAACTAAAAAAAATGATGAAATCGAACATCTATTAACTACTAATAATATAAGTTTCATCTATCAAAAAGAAAGCTATCATATTGAGGTTAAAAACTCATTAGATGCTTATAATATTATTAATCTTAATCCTCAATTACTTAACAATTTTGAAGTCTTAAAAGGAAACATGGACCAAGTCTTCTTAAATGTTACTGGAAAGAAATTGGAGGAAAATCATGGATAACAAATTAAAAAAATATTTATTTAATATTTATGAATTAACAAAAAGAAATATGCTAATTTTCTTTAAGAATAAAACAACTATTTTCTTTTCATTGATTGCCCCAGTATTAATCTTACTTATTTATATACTTTTCATGGGTGATTTCCAAGTAGATATCATTATGGATAATATAGGTTCAATTGATGTCACTAAAAAAGAAATATCTAGTATTGTTAATGCTTGGGTTATATCTGGTATTATTGGAATTTCAACATTAACAGTTGCATTAAATAGTATGTTCATAACAATTAGCGATCGTGAAAAAGGCATAGTTAACGACTTTCATGCTTCACCTGTTAATCAAGTTAACTTAACATTAAGTTATTTTATTTCAGCAGTAATCATTACATTCTTTATTAGTTTAGTGTTCTCTATTATGGGAACTATTTTCTTAATGATTAGTACTGGTGGTTTATTTAGTTTTAATGTCTTAGATATCTTTAAATTATTAGGATTATTATTGCTATCCTCACTCTCAGCAGTTATAATATTAATGTTTATAACTTCTTTCTTTAAGAAGACTTCAACAGCAGCGTCATTCACTGGAATATTTACTGCTTTAATAGGATTTTTAGTTGGAACATATTTACCTGCTGGTTTCTTACCAATAGGTATTCAAAACTTTGCTAATATAATACCAGGTACTCACTCTACTGCTTTGTTTAGACAATTATATTTAAGTAAAGTTATTAGTAAACCAAATATCATAGATAAAGTTGGCATAGATTTTATTAATCAAATCAAAGACGAATATGGTTATAACTTAAAATTATTTAATTTTGAAATAACTACCGGATTAATGGTCCTCTACTTATTTATCTCTATTGTTATTTTCTTTTTACTTCAAATCATTGTAAGTAAATTTAGAAATAAACATAAAATATAATCCTATCTAAAACGGCCCCAATATCATAATTTGATATTGAGGCCGTTTTTTTTATAATCTATTTTATAGTAAGGTTATTTGACAGGAAACCTTATTTCTAATTTTAAATTATTTATTTAAATTGATAATTGCATTACTAACGCTTTTAACTACTTCAGGATGAAAAATTCCTGGAATAATATAATTTTCATTTAATTCTTCTGAAGTAACAACATTTGCAAGAGCATGACAACATGCAACTTCCATTTCTATCGTTATTTGCTTAACTTTTGCTTCTAAAGCACCTTTAAATAATCCAGGGAATACTAAAGCATTGTTAATTTGGTTTGGCAAATTAGAAACTCCTGTTCCAACAACTCTAGCTCCTGCTGCTAATGCAACATCACGTGGAATTTCAGGAATTGGATTTGCTAATGCAAATACAATCGGATCATTACTCATTACTTTAATCATTTCTGCTGATACAACATTTGCTGCACTTACTCCGATTAAAACATCTGCACCATTTAATGCATCAATTAATGTTCCTACTTTTTTAGTTTTATTAGTTAATTTAGCAATAGCTTCTTGTGCTGAGTTTAAGTTTGAATCTCCAGATACTAATATACCAAATCGGTCAACAACAGTAATGTTTTTAGCGCCTAATGCTAATAAGAAGTTTGTAATAGCAATACCTGCACTACCTGCTCCATTAATAACAATATTAACTTTTTTTAAATCTTTTTCAACTAATCTTAAAGCATTTAATAATGCTGCACCAGCTACAATTGCTGTACCATGTTGATCATCTTGGAATACTGGGATATCTAAGATTTCTTTAAGTCTTCTTTCCATTTCAAAACTATTATAAAACAAAAAAAACAAGACCATTTCTGATCTTGTTAAGTCAATTTTATTGGAGGCCCCGAACGGATTTGAACCGATGATCAAGCTTTTGCAGAGCCGTGCCTTACCACTTGGCTACGGAGCCTTATTACAACTATTATATTATAACTTGATATAGTCCTAAAGTCAAATTTAAGTGGTACTATTGACAAAAGAAAAAGGCTGAAATTCAGCCTTTATTATTTAAAGTGTTGTTCGATTTCGTTAATGAAATGATTTCTTGATTCTTCTATGTGAACTGTTTCACAGTGAATCCAAGTGTGTTCTTTAATACCAACAGTACTTAGTACTCCATTTGCTAAGATATTGTGAATTGGATCTCCAAGTGCTTTGAAGATTTCTTCATTAATATTAGCAGTTGTAATGATTGTAGCTGTTTTAGCATTTAATAAACCTTGTAATTGGTGGTCTACTTGATCATATACTTGACCTTTTAATAATACTTTATCATAAAAACCTTTTAAGATAGCCGGTTCACCGTACCACCAAATTGGGTATACTAAAATTATTTCATCTGCGTGTTTTAATCTATTAACATAATCTGCTGCTAATGGATCAGCATATTGTCCTGCTGCAAATACTTTTAAATCGCTAGTTGTCATAACTGGATTAAAACCATCTTTATTTAAGTCGATAACATCAACGTTTTTACCTTGTGCTTCTAATAGGCTTGTAACTTTTCCTAAGACAAAGTGATTGAAACTGCCATCCCATGGATGTGCATATATTACTAATGAATTCATGTAATTCTCCTCTTGTTTAAATTTCCTTTAAAATTATAACATGAGTATTTATATATTTCCAATAAAATGGTAGTAAAATTAGTCTTCTATATCAAAACTTTCTAGGATACCTTTTGAAGAACCTTTAACATCACCATGTCTTACAAAAAACATTGTAACAAATGAAATACCAACCATTATTGCTGCATAAGGGAATAGGATTGAACGACTAAAGTTATCCATTAATAATCCAGATAAAATTGGTGTAATAATTTGCGCAGCCATTGAAAATGCATAATAGTAACCTGTATATTTACCAATATCGTCACCTGTTGCTAGTTCTACCGCCATTGGAAATGAGTTAACATTAATTGTAGCCCATGCAATACCAGTTAATGCTAAGACAATATATAATAATGAACTTGTATTTTCAGTTAAGAAGAATCCTGTTCCAAATGAAATAGTAAGTAATAAGACACCTGCTAAAATCATTTTCTTTCGTCCGATTTTTGAAGATAAAATACCAATTGGAATAAATGCTGCAATAGCTGCACCTTGTGCTACTAATAGAGGTAATGCAAAGTCCATGTTCAATTGTTTTGGTGCATAATCACTTAGCTTCGAAATGATTGCGTTATATCCCATATACCAAAAGAATACTGAAAATAAAATTAGGAATAATGATGTAATTTCACCCTTAGTTAATTTTTTAGTAACTACTTCAGCTTGTTCTTCTTCAGTTAAATGAATTGCTTCATACTCTTTGTTTAATAAATTATATTCATCTAACATTTTTGGTTCATTTACTTTCCATAAAAAAACAGCTAACGCAATTAACATAACTACAGCAACTCCAATGAATGCTGGTGTATAGTATACATATGATTTTTTCGATAAACCAAATACTGTTAATAATAAAATTGAAACTACCGCTGCTGCTGAACCCATTAGGTTAATTACAGCATTTGCTTTACTTCTATTCGACTTTAATGTCACATCAGGCATTAGTGCTACTGCTGGTGATCTAAAAGATGACATTGCGATTAAAACTACTAATAATAGTACAATAAATAAAACAAAGTTAACAAAATTATTCGCTTTAGTTACTTCAAATGCTCTAATACTTAAATAATCATAATATACATCTGCTATTTCACGATTTCTAAATTGTTCTCTAATATCTTTATCATTTTTTACCTCTTGATATTTTTCATATGATGAATGGTATCCTTGTTGATTTAAATCATCAAAAATACTATCCCAATCTATTTCTTCTTTATTTTGTATTTGTTCATAAATAATATTATATTCTGTCGTAATATTTGCTTGTTCAATTAGTTTAGTTTGATTTGCATCCATAAATGATAATGAAGCAAACGATACTGCTGCAATAATTGTTCCTACTAAAATATAAGGAGTTCTTTTACCTCTTCTTGTTTTTGTCTTATCTGACAATAACCCAAACAAAGGTAACATAAATAAAGCTAAGATATTATCTAGTGCCATAATTAACCCAGACCAAGTTTGTGTTAAACCAAATTTATCTATTAATATTTTTGCAATCAATGAATCATACGTTTGCCAAAATATTTGGA
>DATFIG010000044.1:0-8346 GCA_035270345.1 Haploplasma sp. | reverse complement strand
CATTAAACCACGCATTTTCTTTAACATCATTGACTGACTTGTTGCTTTACCATTTTTGTACTCAATAAAGTCAACTGTAATAATGTTTAATTTGTTTAAGTCTAAGTGTTTAGTATACTCATTTGAGGCTAAGTTTAAAATAGGTTTATTTAAATTAAGTAAATAATTACTTACTGGTTCTTTCCAATAGTTATAAAGATTCGTGAAAGTAGTATTAGTAATATCTAGACGATAAGGACTAATACCATCTAAAGCGTTCAATATTCCGTATAAGCCGGACATAATATAAATTCTACTTAATTTATCTTGTTCTAAATTTAAAGGATCTAAATATTTAAATGCAGTACCTCCGTATGTATAAACAGCCATATTGGTATTGGTAATATTTGCAAAATAATCTTTTGTAGTTATTGCTAATTTATTTGATATTTTAAATTCCTTTTCAAAGTTAGGAACATCCCACTCCTCTATTTCTTTAATCAATGTATTAGCCTCATTTATAAAAAAAGGCATATTTTTAGTCTGAATATTGTTTTTAGTAAATGTTTTAGTTGGTGAAAGTAAAATAACCATAGTCAAACTCCTCTCTTGTTTATATTATTATATCAAAATGTATGTAAAAATGGTAAAATAGAAGGCAAGGAGTGAAGAAAATGAACAATAGAAAACTAAACTTATTAATGGATTTTTATGAATTAACAATGTCATACGGATATTTCAAAGATAATAGACATTTAGATATAGCTGTTTTTGACGTATTTTTTAGAAGCGTACCTGACCGTGGTGGTTATGCAATTATGGCTGGGTTAGAACAAGTTATTGATTATATTAATGAACTTTCATTTGATGAAAATGAAATAGCGTTATTAAGAAACAAGAGGATCTTTAATGAAGATTTTTTAGCATATTTAAAAGATTTTAAATTTACTGCTGATGTATATTCAGTAAAAGAAGGAACACCAATTTTTCCTCAAGAACCAATATTAGTTGTTAAGGGTCCTTTAATCCAATGTCAATTAATTGAAACGATGATTTTATTAACACTAAACCACCAAAGTTTAATTGCTACTAAAGCATCAAGAATTGTAAATCAAGCTAAGGGTCGTGCAGTAATGGAGTTTGGAGCAAGACGTGCTCACGGTTATGATGCGGCTATCTTTGGCGCTAGAGCGGCTTATATTGCCGGTGTGAGTGGAACATCAAATACGTATGTAGAATATTTATACGGCGTTCCAGCGCTAGGAACTATGGCACATAGTTATATTCAAAGTTATCCAACAGAATATGATGCTTTTGAATCATATGCAAAGACTTTCCCAGAAAATACAGTTTTATTAGTTGATACTTATGATACTTTAAAACAAGGTATTCCAAATGCTATAAAGTTACATAAAAAATATTTAGAACCAAAAGGTTATTATTTAAAAGGTATTAGAATTGATAGTGGAGACTTAACGTACTTAAGTAAGAAAGCTCGTCAAATGTTAGATGAAGCAGGTTTAACTAAAACACAAATATTAGTATCTAATTCATTAGATGAATATATTATCAAAGAATTAATTCACCAAGGCGCACAAATTGATTCGTTCGGTGTTGGTGAAAGATTAGTAACAGCAAGAAGTGAAGCAGTATTTGGTGGAGTATTTAAACTATCTGCAGTAGAGCATGATGGTGTACTAACACCAAAAATTAAACTGAGTGAAAATGTTGTTAAGACTACGACACCAGGATTTAAACAATTATATCGTTTTTATGATGAAAATAATAAAGCTATTGCTGATTTAATTACTTTATTTGATGAAAAAATTAATGAAAATGAACCTTATGTTTTGTTTGATCCAGAACATACATATAAGCGTAAAACAGTGACTAATTTTAAGGCGGTTCAAATGTTAGTTCCTATTTATGAAAAAGGAAAATTAGTTTATGAAAAACCAACTTTAGAAGAAATTAGAAAATATCATTTAGAGCAAATGGCTACACTATGGGATGAAGTTATTAGACTTGAAAGCCCTCACCAATACTATGTGGATTTATCACAAGACTTATGGGATTTAAAACAAGCGTTAATCAAAAAATATAAGGAAAATAATATTTTAAATGGAAACTAAGGTAGAAGTTGTTTTATACAACCCTGAGATACCCCAAAATACAGGAAATATTATGAGAACTTGTGTAGCATTAGGTTTAAAGCTTCATTTAATAAAACCGATGGGTTTTACAATTGATGATACTAAATTAAGAAGAAGCGCTGTAGATTACTACGATAAAATTGAATATGAAATACATGAAAACTTTAATGAGTTTAAATTAAAAAATAAAGGTGAATATTACTTTTTGACTCGCTATGGGAAAAAGTCATATAGTGCTATTGATTTTAAAACAATTAATAATAATTTAGAAACTAAATATATCATTTTTGGAAGTGAATCATATGGGATTGACCGTAATTTATTAAAAGATAATTTAGATAACTGTTTTAGAATTCCAACTACTGCAAATGTAAGAAGTTTGAATTTATCTAATTCGGTTGCGATTGTCTTATACGAAGCTATGCGTCAATTAGATTTTAAAGATTTAGAACTAGTAGAACCAGACACACTGAAAGGGCAAGATTACTTAGAAAATTTTGATGGTGAATAAGATGTTAAAAAAAGATTCAAATTTACAAAGTTTAGGTGAAGAAATATCAAATGCAATATCACATGGTTTAATGGCATGTTTTGGTATTGTAGGAATGATTTTATTATTTATTAAAAGTAATACATGGCTAGAATATTTAGCAGCAGCTATTTTTGGTTTTGGAATGATTATGCTTTATACAATGAGTACCTTATATCATTCATTTCCAGAGGGGAAAACTAAAAGAGTATTTAAAAGATTTGATCATTTATCAATTTATATGTTAATTGGTGGAACATTTGCACCATTCTTATTACTTTTACCACCAATTAATAATGGACCTGCATTTGGCCTTACGGGATTTCCAACACTAGGTCTAACATTGTTTATTGGACAATGGATTTTAATTATAGTTGGTGTAGTTTTTAAATCAGTATGGATTGATAAGTTTACAAAAATGCATGTCGCAATTTTCCTATTAATGGGTTGGAGTGCAGTAACATTTATTACTAAATTATATGGTTTTAGTCAACCATCCTTCTATTTAACATTAGCTGGAGGAGTAGCTTACTCATTGGGAGTAATTTTCTACTCAATGTCAAATTATAAGTATTTTCACTATATATGGCATATCTTTACAGCGATTGGAACGATAACGCAGTTTTTAGCAATTTATTTGTATTTATACTAACGGAAAAGTTGAAAAAAAAGCAAAAAAAAGTTATCATATTAGGTAGATAGGAAAGAGGGATTTAACAATGAAAATTATAGCTATTAACGCAGGTAGTTCTTCACTGAAATTTCAGTTACTAGAAATGCCAGAAGAAACAGTAATTGCATCAGGTGTTGTTGAAAAAATTGGATCTGAAGAGGCAATATTCTCAATTAAATTTAATGGAGAAAAACAAGAATTAGTACAAAGTATACCGAATCATTCGGTAGCTGTTGCATTAGTTTTAGAAGGATTAATTGAAAACAAAATTATTAGTTCAATTGATGAAATCGAAGGTGTAGGACACCGTGTTGTTCAAGGTGGAGAAGTATTTAAAGAATCTGCAGTATTAGATAAAATTACTATTGCAGCAATCGATAGTTTATCACCATTAGCACCACTACATAACCCAGCTCACGTAACTGGAATTAGAGAATTTAAAAAAGTATTACCAAATGTATTACAATTAGCAGTATTTGATACTACGTTCCACCAAACAATGGAAGAAGATGCATTCTTGTATGCAACTCCGTATGAGTGGTATGAAGAATATGGTGTAAGAAAATATGGTTTCCATGGAACTTCTCACCAATATGTTTCTCAAGAAGCAAATAAAATGTTAAATAACGAAAATGCTAAAGTTATTGTATGTCATATCGGTAACGGTGTATCTATTACAGCTGTTGATGCAGGTAAGAGTGTTGATACATCAATGGGATTAACTCCACTTGAAGGTGTTCCAATGGGAACTAGAACTGGTAACATTGATCCATCAATCTTAGGATTAGTTGCTGCTCGTGAAGGAAAAACATTAGAAGAATTATTAGATATTTTAAATAAAAAATCAGGTTACTTAGGAGTATCTGGAGTTTCAAACGACTCAAGAGATATTTCACAAGCAGCTAAAGATGGTAATCATAGAGCAGAATTAGCAATGAGAATTCAAGCTAAACGTATTGCTGATTACATCGGAAGTTACTATATTCGTTTAAAAGGTTTAGATGCAATTGCATTTACAGCTGGAATTGGTGAAAACTCAGGGGAAATCAGAAAATTAATCGTTGATCATTTAGAAGTATTAGGTGTTAAACTTGATGAAGAATTAAATAACAAACGTGGAATTGAAGGAAATATTGCTACTGCAAACTCAAAAGTTAAAGTATTAGTAATTCCTACAAACGAAGAAGTTATGATCGCGAGAGAAGTTTTCGCTAAATTACAATTAAATCTTTAATAAATACCCAAAGACTCTCATTATTGAGAGTCTTTTGTCTATTCCCTGGTTATTTTCGCAAAATAGTTTGACATTCAAAGTAAATTGATATACAATTGTCAATAGAAATGAAAGGGGATTTAATATGCATAAAAATAAAGAAGTCATAAATAGATTTAAGGTTCCAATCATTAGTGTATTAGTATTTTTACTATTATCATTTTTTGTACTATATACACCAAAACCAGTAAGTAGTGATGTTACTAATAAGTTTAGTGCTGTAAGAGCAGCTAAACATATTGAGGTTATAAGTAAAAAGCCACATTCATACTACGATCAAGTTGAACTAAAAGAAGTAAGAGATTATATAGAAAACACATTAGTTGACTATTTAGGTCAGAGCAATGTTGAACTATTTACATATGATAAAAATGATGTAATTGCTAAAACTAATAAAACGTCAAAAGAAGTTTTATACGATGTTGTTAATGTGATGGGTAAGATTCAAGGAAAAAATGATGAGGGAATATTGCTTGTTTCTCATTATGATTCAAGAGGACATATCGGTCGTTTAGGGGAATTAGGACGTTCTTATGGAGCAATGGATGATGGTTATGGGGTTGCTACTATGTTAGAACTTGCAAACCTGTTAAAAGACGAACAACCTGAAAATTCAGTGTATTTCTTGTTTACAGATGCTGAAGAAGTTGGATTATACGGGGCTCATATGGCTTCTAGTGATCCTTTAGTAATGGATAATGCTAAGTTTATTATAAACTTAGAATCACGTGGTAGATATGGTCCGGCATATATGTTTGAAACATCTAATAATAATCATAATGTTATGAATTTATATAAAAAGGCTAAATTGCCAACAACATATTCAATGGCAACTGCTGTTTATAGTGTAATGCCTAATTCAACTGACTTTACACCATTTAAAAATGCTAATTTACCAGGTTTAAACTTTGCTGTTTTAGCAGGTCTAGAAAATTATCATACACCAATGGATAAATATGAAAATATCAATTTTTCAACTATACAACATATGGGAGTACAAACAGAACCAATTGTTAGAGAGTTTATTAGTAATGCTAAATATGTTGAGGAAAATCATTTTACTGCAAATAGTGACTTAGTGTTCTTTACTATATTTGCTGGTGTAATGGTTTCATACTCACAAATATTTGCAGTAATATTAGCAATAGTATTAATAATTTCGTTTGGCTTAATATTATTCTTTAGTATTAAAGATCAATCAATTAAAAAGACAATAGTTACTAAAACATTACCAAAAGGATTATTATTAACAGTAATCTTACTAGTAACAACTTATATCTTTAGTAATCTTGCTGCATTCTTTGGTAAAACAACATTTAGTATTACATATACACGTATGAATAATGCTAATATACCATCATTATTAATGATGATAGTTGTTTTATATGTTCTAGTTAGACAATTCTTAAAGAATAAAGATATTAATGAAATACTTATATTAGGAATTGGTTTAAATGTTTTATTAACACTTGTAACTACATTTTTAATGCCAGGTGCTTCATTTTTATTTGCTGTAGCATCTTTATTTGGAATATTATCATATATAGTAAAATATATAAATAATAATATAATTAAAAATATTATTTATGTTGCAAGTTATGGTATTTTAATATTATTAATCGTTCCAATATTATGGTCATTCTATAATGCATTGACTATTGGCGGGCTTGTAATATTAGTATTAATTTTATTAACTAATGTTGTTGTAACATTACCAATTATTTTTAATCATTTTAATTTATTTAACAATAAAGAATTAAACTGATAAAGACATAAATTAACAATTTTTCATGTAAAAATGAAAGGTTTTTTTTTTTATTTACAAAAAAAAATGTAAAGTATATAATGAAGGTAGACAGACCAAAGGAGTTGGTATTAATGGATTTTATTAAAGTAAACAACTTATTTAAAGAATATAAAGTAGGAGAGAACATAATTTTAGCTAATAAAGATATTTCATTTTCAATTGAAGAAGGAGAATTTGTTGTTATATTAGGAGCCAGTGGAGCTGGTAAAACAACATTACTTAATATCTTAGGAGCGATGGAACAAGCAACTAGTGGAGAAGTAGTTATTGATGGTACTAATATTGCAACAATGAAAGAGAAAGAACTAACCCTTTTTAGAAGAAATAATGTTGGATTTGTTTTTCAATTTTATAATTTAATGCCTAATTTAACAGCTAAAGAAAATGTTGAAATTGCTGTAGAGATTACTAAAAATCATTTAGATGTTGAAGAAGCATTAACTAATGTTGGATTAACTGATAGAATTAATAACTTTCCAGCTCAACTTTCTGGTGGAGAACAACAAAGAGTTTCAATTGCACGTGCATTAGCTAAGAATCCTAAAATTCTTTTATGTGATGAACCAACTGGAGCATTAGACTATGAGACGGGTAAAAAGATTTTAAGATTACTTTATGATACTTCAAAAAATGATTTTAAAACTATTATTGTAGTTACACACAATCAAGCGATCAAAGACATGGCTGATCGTGTTATTCAAGTTAGAAATGGAACAATTATTAGTAATACCACTAATAATAACCCTATAGATATTGAGGATATTGAATGGTAATCAAAAAATCCTTTTGGAAAAATGCTTTTAAGTCTATTAAAGGTAATATAAGCCGTTTTATTGCCATGTTAAGCATTATATTACTTTCTTCTGGGGTTATTACCGGTTTGCTTGTAAGTGCACCTAATATGGAAATGAGCATGTCTGAGGAGTATAACAAATACAATACAGCAGACATTCAATTAATATCAGATTTAGGTTTTGATAATGATAGTATTAAAAAGGTAAATACATTTGATCAAGATTTTGTAGTACAACCATTTAATATTTACGATAAGCAAGTAAAAGTCAGTAATGGTAGTAATTCAATTTCAATTAGTTCGTTACTATATGAATTAGATTTTGACGATAGTAAAGTAAATCAATTTGAGTTAATTAGTGGTAACTATCCAGTTGATGAGTTTGATATCTTAGCAGAACGTTCAAGTTACCATATTGAAGAAGTTGAAGTTGGCAATAAGGTTTTAATTGATGGTGTTGAATATAATGTTAGTGGCGTAGTTGCTAATACTTGGTATTTTAGTAAGGAAGCTGAAAGATCGATTGAAACATCAAACACTGTAAAAGGAATCTTTTATAAAAACTTTAATTATAATAATATGACTTATACTAATCTATTTATTAAAGTTAATAAGAGTTTAGGATTGAATCAATTTAGTAAATCCTATACTAATTTAATTAATAAAAAAACAAAATCAATAGAAGAAGGCCTTTCTAATCTTTTATTGCAAGACAGATTAGACAAATTAGATAGTACTAAATCAATTGAAGAATTAAATTTACATGTTCTAAATAGAACTAGTAATATTAGTTATCAAACATATAAAACATTTGTAAATAAAGTAAGTACTATTACTCAAATATTTCCTATCTTCTTTTTAATAGTTTCTATCCTTGTTGTATTAACTACAATGACGCGTATGATTGAAGAAGAGCGACAACAAATAGGCATTCTAAGATCTTTAGGATATAGTAGGGCAAGCATTTATTATAAATATCTTTTTTATGGTTTAATAGTTGGTATTATTGGAGCTGGTGTTGGTTATGCTGCTGGTTTTAGGTTAATACCTTCAATTATAAATACAACATTCCAAACGGTATTTCATTTAAAAGGTTTAAATATGAATATCTTTTCATTAAGTAATATTTTATATTTAAT
>DATFIG010000043.1:0-2008 GCA_035270345.1 Haploplasma sp. | reverse complement strand
GAAATAGAACATAAATTACAAACAGCAAGCTAAAAGCGTCTCCTTCTGAGGCGTTATTTTAATGTCTTGAAAGGAGGTAATTATAAATGCCAAATAATAATTGGAAAATAAAAGTCAGTGCTGAACTCAATAAAAATGCAGGCAAGGAAATACAGGATGGGTTAAACAAAGTAACACCCAAACCGATAGAAGTTCCCTTTAAAATTGATTTTAAAAATTCAAAAGAAATTGAAAATGAAATGAAACGTATTGTTAGCAACCTTACTAATGGTAAGGGTGAATTAGCTAACTTTAAAATAGATACAAGTACTATTTTTGATAAGGATTTAAATAAAAGAGTTGAAAAAATTAATAGTGCTATTATTAAATACAAAAATGAACTTGGTGAAGTAATATCAGAACAATATAAATTTAATAAGATTGGCTCTAATATAGATGATAAGGGTAAAGAAGAAGCCATTATGGGCTGGTCTAAGGCTATGTCTACCTATGGACAAAACATAGAACAGGTTACAAAAAAAGAAGAAGCATTAGCTAAAAAACAACAGGCTTCAATGATGAAACAAAAAGAACTTGTTGAAGAAATGAAGTTACTTCAGATACAAACAAATAAATCTGGCACTACTTTAGATCAAGATAATTTAACTGGATTTGACACTGCAAATAAGAATAATAATATTAAAGAAATGACTCACTATTTAAAACTTGCTAAAACAGAATATAGCCAGCTTAATGCTATGATGGAAAAGGATTTACCTATTTCTGGGTTAGAAAACATGAAGAAGAATATAGGTACTATGCCTATTGATATTCAGAATGTTGAAACAAGTTTTAAGAAATTACAAGTTCAACCTGAAGAATTGCGTACCAGAATTGATCAATTAGGTAATAGTTTTAAATCACTAGAGAGTTTTAAGGGTGCTGAAGCTGACAAAGTTAAACAATATAATTTACTTAAAGGTGAAATTACAGGAGTTACAAAGGAAGTTAAATCACTTATAGCTGTTCAACAACAACAAATATCCCTAGACGATAAAACCAAATTCTCATCTTCTATTACTAGTTGGTCTAATGATAATATTAAAGGTGCTAAATTATTTAGAGTTGAATTAGAAAGAATTCAAAGAGAATTAGTTGGTGCTGATAAAACTAAATTTACTTCATTAAAAAAGGAATTCCAATCTATTCAAGCAGAAACAAAAGCAATGGGTAAATCGGGAAGAACGGCTTTTCAAGAAATTGGAAATAATTTTAAGAAGTTTGCCTCATGGTATGGAATTGCTGGAATAACAACAAGTGCTGTACGTGGCATTAAACAAATGGTTTCTACTGTTGTTGAGTTGGATAAAAGTTTAGTAGATTTACAACAAGCAACAGGATTTACGGCTGAAGAAACTGGTAAGCTACTTAATACATATATAGATTTGGGTCAAGAGTTAGGTGCTACAGGAACAGAAGTTGCTCAAGCAGCCGATGTTTGGTTAAGACAAGGTAAATCATTAGCCGAAACAAATACACTTATTAGAGATTCAATGATTTTATCTAAAATAGGTCAGGTAGATTCTGCTAAAGCTACACAATATCTAACAAGTGCCATGAAAGGTTATAAATTAGAGGCATCTGAAGTTTTAAGTGTTATTGATAGAATGGCATCAGTTGACCTAAGTAGTGCAACCAGTATAGGTGGTTTAGCTGAAGCTATGTCTCGTACAGCAACAGGGGCTAGCATGGCTGGTATTGAAATGGATAAACTTCTCGGAATGCTCGCTGTTGTCGGTGAAGTAACACAAAAATCAATGGATAGCATTGGTGAGTCTTTTAAAACTATATTTGCACGAATGGGAAATGTTAAGCTTGGTAAATTTGTTGATGAAGACGGAAGCGATATTACTACAGAAATTAATGACGTTGAGAAAATATTAAATAAAGTAGATATAAAACTTCGTGATAGTGCAACTTCATTTAGAAATTTTGGAGATGTTCTTGATGATGTTGGCGGTAGTTGGTC
>DATFIG010000042.1:0-16284 GCA_035270345.1 Haploplasma sp. | reverse complement strand
TAATAATGGAATATATAGTATTGCTAATGATACATAACTAAAAATTAGAAATGATGATATTTTAGTCAATACAATTGTTGATAATGGAATTGATAAACTTGATAATAATTCAAAGTCTTTCGCTCTAAATAAATATGCATTCGCTTTAGTCATCGTTGTTATTATTAAAATTAAACTAGACATCAATATTCCGACAGTTAAGATCGGTTCTGGACCAGATACTTCAACTAACATTGTACCTATTCCATAAAAGACCATTCCAAAATAAAAACCAACTAAAGCATATACTAAAATAATTAATAATAATACAAATATTTTAGAAATTAATTTGTCTTTTTTAAATAACTTATTTAAATTGAATTGATCAATTAATGTTATTTTCATTAATGATAAAAACTTATTCACTTTCAGTCATCTCCATAAATACTGATTCAAGTGATTTGTCACCTTTAACTTCTTCCATTGTTCCAACTTTAGCTAACTTACCTTTATAAATTATACCTACATGGTCACAAAACTTTTCAGCCACTTCTAATACATGTGTAGAAAAGAAGATGATTGAACCATTATTAGCCATTTCCTTCATTATTTTTTTCATTCTAAAAGATGCATTAGGATCAAGTCCTACAAAAGGTTCATCTAAAATAAGTAAACGAGGATTTCTAATAAAAGCTGAAATTAATGATAACTTTTGTTTCATCCCATGTGAGTAAGAACTAATAACATCACCTAGTCTTGTGTCTAATTCAAATTCTTTAGCATAAGATAAAATTTCTTCGTTTCTTTTATCAAGTTCTAAATTATAAATATTCCCAATAAAGTTTAAATATTGAATACCTGTTAAATTCCCATATATTTCTGGAGTATCAGGTATATATGATGTTATTTGCTTAAAAGCGACAGGATCTTTAGTTATATCTATTCCATCTAAAGTAATAACACCTTCATCAAAAGATTGGATTCCAACGATTGATTTAATGGTTGTTGTTTTGCCTGCGCCATTATGTCCAATAAACCCAAAAATTTTCCCTCCAGTTATTTCAAGCGATATATTGTCTACGGCTTTAAAATCACCATATTTTTTTGTTAAGTTTTCTATTTTAAGCATACTTTATCCTCGTTTCTATTCTATTCTTTTCTTTAATTATATATTTTTTCTAAACTTTAAACAAGCATAAAAAAACCAGGAAATTATTTTCCTGGTAAAGTGTTTATGAAATCTAATAACTCATCGTAGTCTAAATGTTGACTCATTTCTGTTCCGTATTGTGCGAATATTACTTCACGCTTGTTATTTAAAACAATTGCTGCACGAGCTAGTAAACCATTTTCTTTAATATAAAGACCATATTTTTCACCAAATTCATGGTGTAAATAGTCACTTAATAAGACAATTCCTTCTAGTTCTTCTTTTTCCGCCCAACGACTTTGTGCAAATGGTAAGTCATTACTTAATGTAACTACCTTAATGTCAAGTTGATCTTTTTTAAATACTTCTTCGTTTAAAGTTCTTGTTTGTAAATCACAAACAGTTGTATCTAAAGATGGAACAACATTAATTAAAAGATAACTGTTTTTATAATCTTTAAGACTTACTGTTTCTAAGTTTCCATTGACTGCAATAAAATCAGGAGCCTTATTACCAATAGTAAGTAAACTACCAGATAAAGTTATTGTTTTACCTTTAAATGTTTTCATTACATTCCCTCCATGTCCTTATATATTATATCATGTTTTCCATAAAATCTATCTTTATTTCAATAAATTATAAATAAAAATAACTCTAAAGAGAAAGTCTTTAGAGTTATCTAAGGGGATTTTGTGTACTTTTTGTACACTATAATAGGGGATAAGAAACACCTTTTATTAAAAGATGTACCATTATCTTAACACCTTTTATTCGATATTTTCCTCTTCTTCTTCATTATGAGAAATTATGTTATCTTGATCTTTATCCTCTAAACTACGTGTAAATTTACATTTAGGGAAGTTACTACAAGCAACAAACTCACCACGATAACTATCTCTAATTACTAGTTGATGTCCGCATTCTGGACATAGTTCATCAAGCTTAGGTGCTTCAATTTTTTTCATATTTTTTTGTGCGTCTTCAACCATTGGTATAAATCTATTATAAAAGTTTCTTAATAATTCAATATTATCCTTTTTACCTTCAGATACTAAGTCTAAGTTATCTTCCATTTGAGATGTATAGTTAACATTAATAATATCTTTGAAAAATAAATCTAATTGGTCAACAGTTAGTATTCCTTTTTCAGTTGGAATAAAACGACGGTTTTCAACAGTTAAATAGTTACGATCCTTAGATTTTAAAGTTTGCATAACTTGTGCATAAGTCGATGGACGTCCAATACCTAAAGCTTCCATATCTTTAATTAAACCAGCTTCATTGTAACGAGCTTTTGGTTGAGTTTCTTTTCTAATTGCTTCTACTAATGAAGCTGTTAGTTTTTGTCCCATTTCTAATTTAGGTAAAATAATATCTTTAGTTTGTTGTTCATCATACACTTCTAAGAATCCTTTAAATACTTCTCTAACTCCACTTACTTCATATAAGTTATCGTTTGATGTAATACCTACTTTTGTTCTTTCGAAGATTGCACTACTCATTAAACTTGCTAATGCACGGTTATAGATTCTTTCATATAGACGGTGTTGTGAACTATCTAAATATTGTTCCATTTTTTCTGGAGTATTTTCTAATGATGTTGGTCTAATAGCCTCATGCGCATCTTGTGATCCTTCTTTTTTAGTAAAACGGTAAGTACCTAAGTATTCCTCACCAAATTTTTCTAAAATTAAAGCATTAGCTTCTTTAACAAATACATCTGATAAACGTGTTGAGTCAGTTCTCATATATGTAATTAACCCTGTAAGTTCACCATTAATTTCAACACCTTCGTATAAACTTTGGGCAATACTCATTGTTCTTGCACCACTCATACTTAAGTAAATGTTGGCATCTTGTTGAAGTGTTGAAGTAATAAATGGTAATTTTGGTGCTCTTTTACTATCTTTAACTTCAATATTGGTAATTTCAAATGGATTAGTTGATGTTTCAACTATCTTATCTGCTTCTTCTTTTTTAATACGACGTTTACCAACAATTTTATAATCGGCTTTAAATTCTGGGAATGTGGCTTCTATTTCATAGTATTCCTCTGGTATAAATGCTTGAATTTCTTTTTCTAAGTCAACAATTAATTTTAGGGCAACACTTTGAACACGTCCAGCTGATTTTGATTTAATTTTGTTTCTTAATAAATTAGATAATTTAAATCCAATAATTCTATCAACAGCACGTCTTACTTCTTGTGACTTAACTAAATCCATATCAATAGGACGAACATTGTCGATTGCTCCTAAAATTGCTGGTTTAGTAATTTCAGTAAATATAATTCTATTTTTATCTTCTACATCTAATTCTAATAAGTCTGCAATATGCCAAGCAATTGCTTCTCCTTCACGGTCCGGGTCCGTTGCAATTAGAACTTCACGATTTTTCGCTGCTTTCTTTATTTCTGTAACTACTTTGTTTTTCCCTCGAATAACAACATAGTTTGGTTTAAAATTGTCTTCAACATCTAATCCTAATCCACCTGGTCCCGATGTAGCTAAGTCTCTTAAGTGTCCCACAGATGAAACAACTTCATACTCACTACCCAAATATGAACCAATTGTTTTAGCTTTTGATGGTGATTCCACAATTACTAATTTTTCTTTCATATGATTACCCCATTTCCTTATTTATTATATATAATTAAAATTCTTTGTCAAGTTTTAAATATTTTTGTAATAAAATGAAAAAATTAAACTAGTCTAAACTAATTTAATCTTTTGTTTGATAAAAAGATGTAATTGGCGCAAATGATTTACGATGAATTTCACATGGTCCATAAGCATTAATTGCTTCCCTATGAATCTTAGTTAAGTATCCTTTATGTCTTTTAAAGGAATATAAAGGGTATTTAATGTCATATTCAAACATCATTAAATCTCTTGTTACTTTAGCTATAATTGATGCAGCAGCTATTGAAATACTTTTTTGATCACCTTTAATAATACTTGTATTATCTATTTGATGAGTTAATTTAACAGCATCTATTAATACATGTTCTGGTTTAACAACTAAACCATCAATAGCTCGAATCATCGCTAATTTTGTTGCTTCTAAAATATTTATCGTATCAATTTCATTAACACTAGATACTCCTACTGAAACACTAATGGCTTTTTCTTTAATAAAATTAAATAATTCATTGCGTTGTTTTTCGGTTAATTTCTTTGAATCATTAATTCTTTCGTCATTAAAGTCAACTGGTAAAATAACTGCTGCAGCAACTACTGGACCAGCTACTGGACCTCTACCTGCTTCATCAACACCAGCAATATACTTTAAATTTAGTTCATTTTCATAACTTCTCATACTAAATCAAACGATAGTTCGCCTAGTTGTTTATTTCTAATATCATGAAGAATAATAGCATAAACTCTATCGTAGTCAATTTCTCCACCACGTATTAATGCTCCTCGTTTTGTTCCAATTGTATCTAATACATCAACAAACTCAGTATCAGCTTCAATTGATTGACAATATCTTTCTTTCAATCTGTTTAAATAATTTTTTTGTAAAAACTTAATTGCAAAATTAGTAACATCATCCATTGGTAAAATATTATCTCTAATTGCACCGGTAATTGCTAAGTTGTAACCAACTTTTTCATCTTCAAATTTAGGCCACAATACACCGGGCATATCTAATAAGTCAAAACCATTAGATAGTTTAACCCATTGCTTACTTTTAGTAAGTCCTGGTGTGTTTCCTACTTTTGTACTCTTACGATTAGATAAAGTATTAATTAAAGTTGATTTTCCAACGTTTGGTATTCCTAGTACCATCGTTTTAAAATTAACTTGTTTTAAACCTCTTCTAATTCTTGTTTCTAATTTATCTTTTAAGATTTCTTCAGCAATAGTTTTAATGTTATTAACATTTTTTCCACTTGCTGCATCAATTGGTAAACATAAATAACCTTTTTCCTCATAATGTCTAATCCATTTATTTAAAATATTTTTGTCTGCTAAATCCATTTTATTAAATAATATAATTACTGGTTTCCCTTTTAATACTTTTAAAATTTGTGGATTCATACTTGATTCTGGAATTCTTGCATCTAGTAAAACAAAAACAACATCCATTATCTTTAAATTTGCTTCAATCTCTTTAAAAGATTTAAACATATGTCCTGGATACCAGTTAATTTGTTGATATCTCGTATTCTTCATCTATAACACCTTAAACCTTTCAATTACTTAAAGTAATTAATATCCAATTACTTTCCCTATTAATTTATCTACATTAAATATTCCAAACCTTCTGCTATCAGCAGAGTGTCTTTCATTATCCCCTAATGCAATAAACTCATCTTTTTCTAGTTGATAACTCGTTTCACTTATTAGTCTATATAGTTCATCGTTTTGATTTAATCGATAATACTCATTATTGCTATTTTGATAAGCAATACCATTTATCATTAGTCGATACTCTGGTAAATTATTATCTTCACTAATAACTTTATTAGTAGATAATACATCATTTTCCTTAGCAACTACTCTTTTTACAATATAATCATTAATCGTTTTCTCATTATAAATAATTACATCATCTATTTTTACTTGATAGTTAAAAACAGATATATATAGTCTTTGTCCATTTTTCAAAGTAGGATCCATTGAACTACCTTTAACAATTGAACTAAAAACAATATAAGTCATTATTATCATAATAATCGAAACAGTAATTAAAACAAAAGATATTATTTCACTAATATCTTTTATTACTTTAGTAAACTTTATATGATTAATCATAATTAAAATAGTACTTCCAACTAATCCTGAAATGATAATACTTACTCTACTTATAGTAACTATATTAGAAACATTAAACATAGTAAAAAAGATAACCATAAGTATTAAAAGAATATTAATCGTTCCTAATACAAGTTGTTTTTTAGTTATCATCTTTACCATTTAAGATTTCCTCTAAGTCATAAGATTGCACTAATACTTCTCTTGCTTTTGTTCCTAAGTTTTCAGAAACAATTCCATAAGTTTCTAACATTTCAACAATTGATTTCGCACGGTTAAAACTAATGCCAAATTCAGTAGTAATAGCATTAATACTAGCAGCCCCATTTTCAACAACAAAGTATGCTACATCATTAAAATAGTCATCTTTTTGTATTTGACGTGTTACTGCTTTGTTTTTTAATTCAGCATGGTCTAAAACATAATTAGGAGTACTAATACTTCTAATATAATCAGTTAAGTCATAAATTTCTTCATCTGGTATATAAGCACCTTGTAAACGATAAGGACGATCTACTTCTTTAAGTAACATATCACCTTTACCTAATAGTTCTTCAGCTCCAGCACCATCTAAAATCGTTGTAGAGTCAACAAATGAAGCAACTTTAAATGCAATACGAGCTGGAATATTTGATTTAATCGTTCCTTTAACAACATCAGTTGTTGGTCTTTGAGTTGCAACGATTAAGTGGATACCTGCAGCACGTGCTTTTTGTGTAAGTCTTTGAATAGAATCCTCAACATCATTAGCAGCAACCATCATAAGGTCCGCTAACTCATCAATCACAATTACTAAGTAAGGCATTAAGTCTTCTTCAATTCTTCCTGAATTAACATTGTCATTAAATGATTTAATATCACGACTTCTATTATTAGCAAATAGTCTATAACGCTTTTCCATCTCATCAACTGCCCATTTTAAGGCTTGTGCTGCCATTTTAGCATCTGTAATTACAGGTGTAATTAAATGTGGTAAATCGTTATATGCAATTAATTCAACCATTTTAGGATCAATTAAAATTAATTTTAATTCATCTGGTGTGTTCTTAATTAATAGACTCGCTAAAACAGTATTGATACAAACACTCTTACCAGAGTTCGTTGCTCCTGCTATTAAACCATGAGGCATCTTAGCAATATCAACATAGACATTTTCTCCATCAATATCAACACCTAAAGCAACTTGTAGTGGTTTATCATGTGCTTCTAAAAATTTAGGATCATCAATAACATTACCAAATGCCACAATTTCAGGTGTCACGTTAGGAACTTCTAAACCTACATAAGGTTTACCTGGAATAGGAGCTTCAATTCTTAAAGCTTTTGCTTTTAAGTTCATCATTAAGTTATCACTTAAATTACTAATTCTACTTACGTTAACTCCTGGTTTTAGTGAAAGTTCATAACGAGTAACTGTCGGTCCTTTAGTACTTCCAATTACTTCAGCTTCAATACCAAAATCAATTAAAGTTGAATTAATAACTTCAATCTGTTCTAATAACCAAGCTGGTTTTGTTTCTTTATCTCTTGGCAATTTTTTAAACATGTTAATTGATGGCTTAACATATTTTTTATTATTATTAACATTTTTAATTGGAACAACCTTTTTAGGTGCTTCAAATTTAACTTTAGTTGGTTCTTCAGTTTCGCTATTATGAGTAACTCCACCAAAATCACTCTTAATAATTACACTATCTTGAGTGAACACTTCAATTTTAGGTTGTTCAATTACTTCTTCTTTTTCCACTGGTTCTAAATTGATATTTTTAGGAGCAGGATTACTAACAAAGCTAGAAGTTAAACCTGGTGTTGAATATGTCGTTGGACGATCGTATATAGGTTCACTTGCAATAATTGGTTCATTAACAGTGGGTCTTACTGGTTTTGTAGTTTTAGGTTTATTAGTTTCTTGACTTGATTTTTCAATAATTTTTCCACCTAAGTAATCAACACGTGATTGATTAGATATAATATTAAACTCATGGTATTCTGTCCCATTTTTCAATTTTAAATCATCTTGGTTATGAAGTGGTTTGTCTCTAAATGTATCAAAACGTTTTGTATTATCTCCGATCGGTGATCCACCTTTTGGAATAACAATATCATCTTTAACATTCGTACCATAAATAGGTGAGACAAAAGGCGGCCAGACTTCTCCTATTTTTTCTTTTCTTAAACCAACTAGTTTTAATAATTGATGTATTTTAAAATCTGGTCTATGCACTGATTTTGTTATTGGCTTTTTTAACTCACTCATCGATATCAATTCCTTCTTCATAGTTTTGCATATCTTTCTTTATTTCTTCATATAAATCATCTACAGATGTTTCCATTTTAACATCTTTATCAAATACTTTTTTAGAATATATCTTATATGTTTCTTCACCAGTAATAGCTATTATTGATAAACCTATTTTTATCATAATGATATCTATTGCTTTATTAACAGTAACCCTTTTAAACCAATAAAATGGATTAACTGCATTTATCACTTTTAAAGTTGAAGAAGCAACCTTTGCTAAACCATGTTTCTTGGCTGTTTTTACAACACGGCTTTCTTCAATCTTTTCTTTTGTTTGATTTAATTCCGCTATTTTTCTAATCGTCATCCCACGAAACATTCTTAATATTGGTGAACTAATTAATTCATCAAATCGGTTAGTAATATAATGTATTAACGCAATTGATTCATCAATTGTTAATTCTAAATACGGGAACGGTGAATTAGGATAAAACTTTTTAGCAATATCAACAGTTAATTCTTTAAGTTCTCTTGTTAATAAAGCACCATAACCTACTTCTGTTCTAATTTCTTTATTTTTAAAAGTCTTTTGAGATTCTTCTATCATCCATTTAATTTCTTCTTCATCGATATCTTCTTCTTGGACTTTATTTAATCTTAATTCTTTATTAATACTTCTAAGAACTGCATATAAATAGATAAGAAGTAACAACAAAAAGCCAATTCCAATTCCAGTGAAAAAAGCAATGAATGTTGATAGTTCAATTGTTATACCTGCAAATTTAAATAACATGATCATAATTATCCCTCTTTACTAATTATTATATCATTTATCTATCTAAATTGTTTAATTATATTTAATGTGATAAAATTGTAAAATAACGAAAGGATGGGAAAATATGCAAAAATTAATCGGCATTGATTTAGATGGAACTTTACTATGTGACAATAAGACAATAACTGACTTTACAAAACAAACATTAAGTGAGGCAACAAAATATAATCATCTCGTTGTTTTGGCAACCGGACGTAGTTTTAATGGTAGTAAACCATATTACGACCAGTTAAAATTAAAAACACCTTTAATAACATTTAACGGAGCTTTAATTACACTACCTGATGGAACTGATATTAAACAAGTGATACCAAAAAAACTTGTTAATAGTATTTATAATGATTTAAATGAATTATTTGTAACTGCATTCTTTAACAGTAAAGAAAAAATTATTTCTGTTAATCATAATAAAGATTTAGAATTACTATTTAATGGAGCAATAAGCAAAGATACTAGTGAGTTTGATATAATAACAGCTCACAATCATGACATTTTAAATGTAGTTGTATCTATTGAAGAAAAAGATCAAATGACTTTTGAAAACTACTTCAAAGATTTACCTGTAACACATCGTTACTGGGGATCACATGAAGGATTAAGATTTTACGATATTCATTTAGTTGGTGTCTCAAAAGCAACTGCATTAAAAGACGTATTAGGTTTATATAACTTAAATAAGGATCAATTAATTACTTTTGGTGATGGTCCAAACGATTTTGAAATGTTAGGATTAACAAAAGATGGAATTGCAATGTTCAATGCTTCAAATGAATTAAAGACTGTTGCTCAATATCAAACAGATTTTGATAATAATAGTGATGGTGTTGCAAAATATTTAGTAAAATATTACTTATAATTAAAAATGGAATTAATCATAACACTGATTAATTCCATTTTTTTATTTTAAGTCTTTATTATATATTAATAGTTCTTTTTTCTTTGAAACTAAATTATCAACAAACTTCCAAGATGCTTCAATTTCATCCCATCTTACAAACATCTCTTTTTGATTATTAATAGCCGAATACAACAGCATTGCATATTCATCTAATTCACTACTAAATTCATGTTTAAATACAATGTTTTCACTATTAAATTTTGAATTGATTGTTAAAGACAATTCAGGATAGATAGAAACCCTTAACGTACTACCATCATTTAAAACATAGTTAATATATGTTTCTTTAGAATTCATTTTCTTACCTGTTAAAACAGATATAGTTGTATTTTTATATTTCATGTTTAAACTGAGCAATGTCTCTGTTAAGGAATTACTAGCAACATTATCTTCATTTAAGTAACCGTTGTATTGTCCAAACACTAGAGATTTTTCATCAAGTTTTAATTGTTTAATTACTTTAACTTTTTGATTAATAATTGCTTTTGAATCGAAAGTCCTAGGACGGTCCATTAAAACTAAACTAATCATTTGTAATATATGACTTTGGAACATATCTTTGGAAGCACCTGTTGATTCATAAAATGCCCCGCGATTCATAATTCCAACTTCTTCTTTAACTATTAAGTCAATATGTTTAACATTACTTGTTTTTAAGATTGGTGCAAATATTGCACTCTTAAATCTAATGTCAATTAAATCCGTTAACATCTTTTTACCTAAATAATGATCAATACGATATATTTGTTTTTCATCAAATAAAGTCCATAATTTTTTATTTAAATAACGTGATGAATGATAGTCTACACCAAATGGTTTTTCAAATATTATACTTGAATATAAATCATCTTTTTTAACAACGTCATATTGACTAATTGAATTTGCTACTGTCAACATTAATTCTGGTGCAACTGATAAATAGTGAATAATTCTTGAAGTTTTAAAACGGTATTCATTAATCAAATTAAGTAACTTTGGATATTCATCTTCTTCTGTTATTTGAATTTCATGATAATGAACTAAATCCTTTAAAACATCAATATTTAAACTTGGATTATTACTTTTAACAAATTCTAAATATTCATTTGTATCAAAAGTTCTTCTTCCTAAAGCTAACACAATAGTCTTTTCAGGTAAAATTTCTTTTTCTTTTAAACTAACTATGGCTGGTAAAAGTTTTCTAAAACTTAAGTCCCCAGTTGAACCATATAGTACTAATATTAAATCTTTTTTCATTTCTTTTTATATGTTGCATGTCCACCAAATACTTTACGCATTGCAGCAACACTCTTTTCACTAAACTTTAAATCATCTCTTGATTTATATCTTACAAATAGTGAGTTAGCAATAACAGGCATTGAAACTTCATATTTTAAAGCTTCTTCAATCATCCATTTTCCTTCACCAGAATCATCAATTTTTCCAGCTAAGTTATCTAATTTAGGATCAGTCTTAAATGCTTCATTAATATAACCAATTAATGCTGACTCAATAATAGAACCATGATTCCAAACTGATGTTAACTTTTCATAATCAACATCAAAATCTGTTTTTTCAATTAATTCTAAACCTTCACCAATTGCTTGCATCATTCCGTATTCAATCCCATTATGAACCATTTTTACGAAGTGTCCTGAACCTGGTTTACCAAAGTAACCATATCCATCTTCAGTTGCGATATCAATAAACACTTGTTCTATTTCTAAAACAACATCTTTATCTCCACCAACCATTAAACAAGCACCATTTCTAGCACCGTAAGTACCACCTGAAGTACCAACATCAATAAAGTTAAGTCCTAATTGCTTTAACTCTTCGTGACGTTTCATAGAAACGTTAAAGTTTGAGTTTCCACCATCAATAATAATATCACCTGGTTTTAATAAACCTTTTAATGTTTCTAAAACATCAGTAACATAATTATTTGGTACTAACATCCAAACAATTAATTTTTCATCATTTTCTCTAACCAGTAATTCTTCATAACTATTTTTAATTTTTATTTTACTATTATTTAATCTTTCTCTTGTTTCTAAGTTATTATCATAACCATAAACTGTATGGTTGTTATCAATTAAATTTAAAGCGATATTCTCGCCCATTTTTCCTAATCCTATTAATCTAATTTTCATTTAGACCGCCTCCATTAGCACATTTGTTATATTATACCATGTTACAAATTGAAAATAAAAATGTTAGTTAACTAAATGCAGTTAACTAACATTATTAAAATTCACCAAATCTCTTACCAAATTCAACGCAATCTTCTTCTTCATCCGTTGATGGAGTTGAATTAATAATTAATCCTTTTTCAAATAATAAAGCACCTTGTTCACTTACACGATCTTCCCAGTACTCCATCCATTCGCCATCTCCCCAACCATAAGAACCAAATAATGCGATTTTACGATCTGCTAAATGACTTTCTATTTCTTCGAAAAATGGTTCAAATTCTTCTTCCTCTAATTCTTCAATTCCCATTGAAGAACATCCAAATGCGATTTTATCATATTCTAAAACTTCATCTACTAAAGCTTCATAAACTTCTAAAAGGTCTACTTCATAACTTGCTTCTTCTAAACCTTCTTTAATTTTTTCAGCCATTATTTCAGTATTACCTGTTCCGCTCCAATATACAACAACTGCTTTTTTCAATTTTACACCTTCTTTTTTATACCTTATTATTATAGCGAATTTATTACTTATTGTCAAAATTTAAATACTTTTTATCTTGATAAATTAAGTAACCTAAATATGAAAACATAGCTACATTAACGATAATAATTAAAGTGTATTTTTGAAGATTAACTTTATTTGTTGCTACTACTTCAATAATTTGACTAAATTCAGAACTGTTACCTCGTTTGTCATACGCGATATGAATTACTTCATATGTTCCTGGATTTCTAGTATCAATTGTTTTGGGAAATGAATCTAACTTAGTCACTTCATCGCTTAGTCTTAATCCTATTCCACTTATATAATTTGTATTACATTCCATTTTTATATTAGTACCGTTAATTAATTTGACAACTTTTATATCAATAAAAACATTTAAAGTTTTCTTAGTCTCATTAAATGAACTATCAAAGAGTTGAAATACAACTTCATATTTCCCTACCTCATAATAATTAACATAGTCTTTAACTACAACATTAAGCATATTATAATTTGTATAATTATCATTATAGTAATCAATTAAACTGTAATAGTTGGGTTTTGTATCACCAATATTTAAAGTGAGATTATCTTTTAAAAGAGTGAGTTTTGGTGGTTCATTATCTATTACATATACCTCAACACTCAACGTAGTTATATTATTAGATTGATCAACAAAGTTAATTGTTAATACATATACTCCAATGACATTGTAGTTAACAATATCATCGTATTGTAAAACTATTTCTTCATACTTATTATAATTATCACTAATCGAAAAATTCCTCCTATAAAATGATTCTTCTTTAGATTTAAAGTCTGTTATTATAATATCATTAATAATACTAACATCAGGACTAGTAATATCTCTTACTTCAAGTCTAAATCGCTCCCTAACCTTGTTTTTACTTAAATCAGTCACTTCTATAATTAAATAATAATACCCCGTTATATCATAAGATATAGCCTTATCATCAAATTTAATATCAAGTTCACTTTCATTAGTATAATTATCGCTAAATATGAAATAATTGTAAAAATCTAAACCTTTAAAAACTTCTGCAACTAGTTGTTTATGTAATGTTATTTCAGGTTTTTCTAAGTCTTTAATCTCAATAGTAATTGTTTTACTAACACTGTTATTACTTTGATCAACTACTTCATAATATACTTCATATTTACCAAGCTCCTTAAAATCTATTTTATGCTTAATAGTAACGTCATCAACTGACAAACTATCATAGTTATCACTTACATCAATAATATAACTTTTAAGTATATCTTCATTATAGTTCCCAACATTAAGAACTTTATTACTACTTATTGTTAATTTAGGCTTTTCATTATCAACAATGTAAAACTCAGTTTCAATATATGTACTAACACTGTGATCATTAGTAACTACAAGTGATAAATGGTACTTTCCTAACTTCGTAAAATTAATAAGACTAAGATCAACATCGACACGATAACTATTAGAAGTATTATCGGTTATTTTAAAATAATCAAAATAATTAAAGACATTTCCATAATTAAAAATGATTGGAGCACTGTATTTAACAACTGGCCCATCTTGACTAATAACTTTAATAAAACAATCATAATAACTATAATTACTAGAAGGGTCTTTAATTATATAAGTAATTGGATAGTTACCCACAATTTTGTTGTTAACTAAGTTTAAGTCTTTTATCTTTACAATTAGTTCTTCTTTTTTATAATAATTATCATAATAATCTAAACTTTCAATTATTTGTTTCTCACTTGGCACTTTACTATTAAGAACAACAATAATATCATCAGCATCATTAATAACTGGTGCTGTTTTATCTACAATATCAAAAGTAATTGTATGGTCAAAACTTAATCCATATTCATCAAAAAACACTCTATAATCAATTCTAAAGGTTTTAACATGTTGACTATTAACAACCGACAAATCAGTTCGATTAACACCTCTTAAATAACTAGCACTACAATTGATTTCATTACCTTTATTATCATAAAGTACAGCACTCGGTACTTCAAAAAATTGTGTCACATCAGTATAGAGTTCTACTTCAAAATAATCATTACTCCATTTTACTTGATACATATTTAAAAGTGTTGTTAACATTATAAATAATTTCAAAAAATCACCTCACTAACTAATATTTAACAAAACATTCGTTTTTTGCTTATGTTATAATGAAGTTGTTAATTAAAGGGGGAATTTCATGTCAATTAAAATTGGTTCTTACAATAACGGTTTATATAATTTATCAATCATTAACGATAAACTGGTTAATTTAAACAAAATAAACAATCAAGAAAAAGTTAGTTATCTTATTAATTATCTAGATTCATATGCATACTTATATTTAAAAGATGGTATTCAATATATAAAAATAGATCAACAAGATTTGAAATTAGACGAAGGTGCTTGTCATATTTCTTATGATCAAGTAAACGAATTAATTTATGTTTCTTTTTACGGTGCTGGTTTGTTAAAAGTACTAAAGAAGAATAATAGCCTATGGAAAATAAGTGAAACAATAAGTTATGGAAAAAACTCCCATATTCACTTTGCTAAATATATTGACTCACAAAATGTTTTAGCTGTTTGTGATTTAGGATTAAATAAAGTTCTACTATATAGAGTTGTTAATAATAAATTAGAATTAGTTAACACTTATAACTTTACTAATAACGAGGGACCTAGACATTTTATTGAACATCCTACTTTACCATTCATTTATGTTATGAATGAACTAAATCCATCTGTAACAACACTTGAGATTAGTAATAATAATCTATCTTTAGTCAATCATATTGACCTTGGTAAAGGTTCTGGTTCTGCCATTAGAATGGATAAGTTAGGTAAATTTTTATATGTTGCTGTTAGAGACAGCAATGAAATAATTGTTTTTAAAATATTAAAAAAAGGACTTTTAGAAATAGTTCAAAAAGTCCAAACTTACGGGGATCATCCGCGTGATTTTAATTTAGTTTATAATGATAAATATTTACTAGTCGCAAATATGAAAAGTGATAACTTAACACTATTTGAAATTAAAGAAGGTAAATTAAATTTATTAGAAAAGGATTTTTACTTCTTAGCTGGTTGTACTATTATTTAAATAGCAAGATTCAAACAACGTTTTAAATAATTTTTCTTGTTTTTCAATAATTCAGTTAAGTCTTTATAATAGTGTTTAGATTGAAAAAATCTTTCAACTTCACTATTTAAATATATTCTAATCGAATTTTCTTGGATTATCTTTTCATTTATTAATAGTTCTTTTGCTATTAAATTTACATCTAAATTTTTATGATATTTAAACTTTAAATAGTTTAAAACAATTTCATAAGCTACTTTAAGTTCATTAAAGGGTGGATTATTAATTGCATTTGATAATACCACTCTTTTTTTAAGTTTATCCAGTGTCAACAAATACATAATATAATAATGTTGTTTAGCTTTATATATTTTTTTAATATAATTAAATGCCTTATCAAAGTCCATTAAATAATAATAGGAATGACAAAAGTTAATATAATCAATATTATAGCTTGTGTCTTCTGAAATCAGTAGCAGTTTCTTTTCAAAACTTTCTGTATTAAGATTTTTAGCTTGACTAGCTAGTTGATAATTTTTAAGTTCAATTATTAAATCAAATTGATTTAAATCTAACAATTTTTTATTAACTTCTTCAGTCATTAATAAAGCTTCTTTATAAATATTTAACCGATATAGTGATTTTGCCACGATAACCATAGAAT